>CAZTIE010000006.1:11815-23146 GCA_964613645.1 uncultured Verrucomicrobiales bacterium | reverse complement strand
GCACCTTCATTGCATCATCAGGAACATGATCCCCGGCCTTTAATGCTTTTGCATACATGCTGGTTGCATCTAGAACCTCTACCGGAAGATCAAGGGTAGATTGTTGCTCAGGTGTGGCTTCTGTAACTTCTGCTGCAAGCAGGTCAGCAGTAGGAAGGGCGTATAAACTTAACAGTACAAATAATACCTTATTCATTGTAAAATCCTTAGTTTCATGTTGAATTATTAACAGACTATCACAACACATTGAAAATAGCTAATAAATAATGAATAATGTTCAGGTTCAGCATAAATAAGACAGATTCAAGTCTGTGATGGTTGTTTTTAAGATACTCTAGAGGCGTTAGATTATTCAAGTTTTCATGGGGACTATAACGGTAATTTGTACAAAATTAAACGCCTCGATGCAGGGCGTCGGTACCAGTATGCTGAAATTGATGTTTTTGAGAGTACGCATGACGCATGAACCGTCTTATGTAAGGATGAAATTTTAGAGTTTGAACAACTTCATAAAAGCATTAAGCCGCCTGTCATAGTGGATAGAAAAGGATTAGATGTGCTGTTTGAGAAATGCATATACCCAAGCTCACAAAACAAGTTGTGTTATCCACAAGCCCACAGCCCAAAAAAACAGTTTTCTATTCAAAAATCAGCTAGCGGACTGTGGGCTTGTGGATAACACGATTACCCCACCTTAAAAGCGGACATCTTTAATGTGCATAAAGCGCCCCAGTCAATTGTTCGTGGACGGCTAGATGGTTTTATTTGACGACACTATCTAAAAGCCAGTTCCTCACCTTCAACATGCGCTTTAATACTTGCACCATCCTTAACCTTGCCAGATAAAATCTCTAAAGATAAAGGGTCTTGAATGTAACGCTGAATCACACGCTTGAGTGGGCGGGCACCATATTCAGGATCAAACCCCTTATTTGCTAACCATTCTAAAGCCTCATCATCCAGGGATAAGGTCATTTTATGCTCTGCTAATCGTTTTTCCAGACTCTGCAATTGAATTTTTACAATTGATGCCATATCCGCACGTTGCAAGCGATTGAAGATGATCATTTCATCTAAGCGGTTTAAAAATTCTGGCTTAAAATGAGCGCGTACCACCTGCATCACTTTTTCACGTGTTGTATCTGAAATTTGAGCCCCTTTGTTATCAGCTAAAGCACTTGATCCTAAATTCGATGTTAAAATAATAATCGTGTTTTTAAAATCGACCGTGCGTCCTTGCGAATCTGTCAACCGGCCATCATCCAATAATTGCAACAGCACATTAAATACATCAGGATGCGCTTTTTCAACTTCATCAAATAACACAACAGAATAAGGCCGACGACGAACGGCTTCTGTAAGTTCTCCACCTTGTTCATAACCCACATAACCTGGAGGAGCCCCAATTAAACGGGCTACGCTGTGCTTTTCCATATATTCAGACATGTCTAAGCGAACAATGTTACTTTCATCATCAAATAAAAAGTCAGCAAGTGTTTTGCAAAGTTCTGTCTTACCAACACCGGTTGGCCCTAAAAATAAGAAGGAACCTTGGGGACGATTAGGGTCCTGAAGACCGGCACGCGAACGCCTCACCGCATTGGAAACGGCCGTCACTGCATCACTTTGCCCAATAACACGTGCATGGAGTTTGTTTTCCATATTAAGCAGTTTTTCTTTTTCACCTTCTAACATTTTGTCAACTGGAATTCCAGTCCACCGCGATACAATAAGGGCGATATCTTCAGAGGTGACTTCCTCTTGCTTTTGACTCTTGGGTGCCTTGCTGTTCAGCTCTTTAAGCTTTAATTCACATTCAGGCAAAACACTGTACATAATCTCACCGGCGCGCGTTAAATCACCTCTACGTTGTGCAATTTCAAGCTCACTTTTATAACCATCAATATTTTCTTTAACAGATCGAATTTCATCTGAAACATTTTTACTCTCTGCCCA
Source organism: uncultured Verrucomicrobiales bacterium (assembly GCA_964613645.1). GTDB lineage: Bacteria > Pseudomonadota > Alphaproteobacteria > Paracaedibacterales > UBA11393 > UBA11393. The sequence continues at coordinate 21,190 of CAZTIE010000006.1, read as the reverse complement.
TTTTGCACTTTTAGACGAAAAAGTTTCCTCAAGTTCAGAAAGTTCACGTTCCAATTTTTTCAATCGGTCTTGAGACGCTTCATCTGGTTCCTTTTTCAATGCTTCCCGTTCAATCTTTAACTGCATAATACGACGTTCTAGTTCATCTACATCTTCAGGTTTAGAATCAACAATCATACGCAAACGACTTGCTGCTTCGTCCATTAAATCAATAGCTTTATCCGGCAAAAAACGATCAGCAATATAACGATTCGAATACGTACAAGCACTTACAATGGCATTATCGCTAATGCGCACACCATGATGGATTTCATATTTTTCTTTTAATCCACGCAGAATTGAAATGCTATCTTCAACAGTTGGTTCATCAATAAAAACAGATTGAAAACGGCGCGCAAGGGCTGGATCTTTTTCAATATATTGGCGGTATTCATCAAGTGTTGTGGCACCAACACAGTGTAATTCTCCACGTGCAAGTGCAGGTTTTAACATATTGGATGCATCCATGGCACCATCAGACTTACCAGCCCCAACAAGGGTATGTAGTTCATCTATAAAAACGATAATGTCGCCCTTTGCTGTGGTGATTTCTTGCAGAACTGCTTTTAAGCGCTCTTCAAATTCACCCCTAAATTTCGCACCTGCTAAAAGAGAGCCCAGATCAAGCGACATTAACTGCGCATTTTTTAATGTTTCAGGAACATCTCCATTCACAATGCGCTGCGCTAAACCTTCAACAACGGCTGTTTTGCCAACGCCAGGCTCTCCAATTAGAACAGGATTATTTTTTGTGCGACGCGATAATACCTGAATAGTGCGCCTAATTTCTTCGTCACGACCAATGACAGGGTCTAATTTACCTGCACGCGCAACAGCCGTTAGATCAATCGCATACTTTTTTAAAGCTTCATAAGACTCTTCTGCTGTTGCAGATTCTGCTTTTCTACCATTTCGCAAAGATTCAATAGCTTGTATTAACGCGGATTCTTTAATGTCTGCTTGTAAAAACAGCCGCTTAGTTGGCACCGCTGTTGCCATGGCCAGTAGAATCATTTCAACGGAAATAAAACTATCACCATTTTTTGTTGCAGCTTTATCAGCGACATCTAAAGTTTTAGCAAGATCTGTAGATAGGTAAACCTGGCTTGTGCTTCCTGTAACTTTTGGCAGACGATTCAACTCAACCTGTACTGCTGACGTTAACACTTGTAAATCTCCCTTAGCATTATTGATAAGAGATGCCGCTTGACCTTCCTTATCATCTAATAATACTTTTAGCAGATGATAAGGTGTATATTGCTGATGATTCTCACCTATAGCAAAAGCTTGTCCTGCTGATAACATTCCTTGTGATCGTTGTGTAAATTTTTCTGGATTCATGACAGAGCTCCTCATTATTTATGTTTCTGTTGAGTATAGAATACCACTTTGCCATAGGTTTTGCTATTGTGATGATATGTAAGATTTTTATGGTAGAACCAAATGCAAAACAATATTTTATTTTTCATACTATTCAGCACCATAACAATAGCGAAAGACCACCCTCCCTTAAAAGTAACCGCTGATGAAATGACATATAACGATAAAATAAAAGTATCAACAGCAATAGGCAAGGCTGTTGCCACATTTTACAATGCAGACGGCAAGCAAACACTTCAAGCCGATTCTATGACAGCCCATCATAGCGTTGATGAGGTTAATGGTATTGATGCTTTGCATGCAAAAAGCACATCAAATAAGCAAGTTTTCTTTCAAGCACCAACGTTAACCGTAACTGCAGCGACGTGCAACTATGCAGGAAAAGCCCAAATCATTGTCTGTTCAGGATGTGTGAAGGTAACGGACTTAAAGAAAAAAGACACGATTACAGGCGATAAAGCCATCATTAATATGAAGACAAAAGAATATAGCGTTGAAAGTACTGATGAACACTTATCAGAGGCGATACTACATACTGGCTCTGCTACACCTAAAACGTAACAAGGACAGCCTAAAATATATGTTTTATCCGGAAAAATAGGGTGAAAACATGATGTCCAGCACTGCGCACTATTTCTGTAATGATTGCTTTTTTATGAACCGAAGAGCAGCCATGCTTAATGACGATAATAAAAGATCTTACTGATTGTTATTGAAATGTAGCAAACAATTTGTCAAAAGGGTAGAATGTACACGTACAGATTATATAGATGTTGCCAGTGTCGATATTAAATAAAAATCCTATTGTCGTTTTTGGTGCTGGTGCTTATGGCACAGCTTTAGCCTTAAATTTTCACTTAAGTAAAAAAAATGTTGTTTTATTGCCAGGTCGTCTAGATGAAGTGGATGACTTAATAGCATCAAAAAAAAACAAAGCTTACTTGCCTGGGGTCTCTTTAGGAAGTTTACCAATAGCAGCAGACTACAGTGCACTCTCTAATGCATCTGTTGTTTTATTAGTCGTGCCCACAAAGGCTTTTTATGACATTATCCCTACAATAAAACCTTATCTTCATAAAGAAACACCTCTTATTATTTGTGCGAAGGGTATACTGCCAAAAGCCCCGTTTTTGTTAAGCGACTTTCTTGAAAAAAGATTAGATAACCCTGTTGGTGTTTGGTCTGGTCCACATTTTGCGAAAGAAGCTGCGCAACAGGTGTTTTCAGCCCTAACATTAGCCTGTAAAGATAAAATCTTATGTGAGAGTTTGATACACCATTTAAGCACTGATAGTATACGTTTATATGGTACGACTGATATCACTTCAGTTCAAATTGCAGGATCTTTGAAAAACGTTATCGCCATTGCGTGTGGCATTGCCAGGGGCCTCGGCTATGGTGAAAATACAATTGCAGCCCTCATAACACGTGGGTTAAGTGAAGTGAAACGATTAACCATCGCAATGGGTGGTGATGCTGATACGTTGTTGGGTCTCTGCGGCATTGGTGATTTAACATTAACCTGTAATAGCTTAAACTCTCGTAATACATCACTTGGTTTTTCTATAGCAAAGGGTGAAAAAGTTGAAAATATATTACGCGATTTAAATAGTGTGGCTGAGGGCTATGATACAACAAAATCTGCCCACGCCTTAAAAGAGCAACATAATGTGCGCATGCCTATTGTGCAATTTGTTTATGATATTTTGTACCAAAAATTAGATTTGAACGATGCCTTGCAAAAGTTATTAGCACATCATGAAACATGGGAATATGCGTAATTTTTTACTTGCAAAAAATGTTATATAAATGTGAATGAATGGGCTTAGCTATGTGGGTCATGTTCATCTTCAAAAGGATCTTGATGAATAATGACTTGCGCTTTAGGAAATGCATGTATAACGGCATCTTCTACTTCATGTGCTATGATATGTGCTTTGTTTAACGTGATATCTGTATTTAATACGATATGAAATTGAATAACTTCAAAATTTCCAGATGAACGTGTGCGTAGTTCATGCATACCTTTTACTTGAGGGTTAGAGAGTACTATTAATTTAATTTGCGTGCGAATTTCTTGGGGCAGCTCTTTATCCATTAAAACATCAAAAGACTCTTTAGCAATTGGCCATGTTTTATACATAATAAGCAAAACAGCGCTTAAGCCAAACGTTGTATCAATCCATATGAACCCAAAATAACTGGTTAGAAGCAAGGCAAAAAATGTTCCAATATTTAAGTATAAATCTGTTTCATAATGTAAGTTATCTGCAGCAACAGCTAATGATTTAACGCGCCTTAATACATAACGCTGCCACATGATTAAAACGATGGTTAAGGCGGATGCAATGACCATAAAGTATAGCGCTGTAAGGCTGACGTTAATTTGTACAGGTGTCATAAAATGTTTGATGGATTTTATTAACAACCAAGAGGTTGAGCCAAAAATTAATGCTGACTGGACCAGTCCAGATAAGGCTTCAGCCTTACCAAAGCCAAAACGATAATCCTTTGTTGGCGGTTGTAATGATTTATGAATGGCATATAGGTTCACAATAGAGGCTAGCGCATCTAAGACTGAATCCAAAAGTGAGACCTCTACCCCCAAAGAACCCGTTTGATAAAGTGCTGTCATTTTCAAAAAAATTAAAACAATGGCTATAAAAATTGATGCAAATGCGGAGGAGCGCATGAGTGCTTCATTTGATAGTTTAAAATCCATAACGTATTCCTTCATGGGTACAGTTTAGAGTGTGACCATTCACCTTGATGGTCAGTATAAACCAAGCGTTCGTGCATCCAAAAAGGTTGATCTTGCCAAAATTCTATTCTGCTGGGTGTAATGGCAAACCCGCCCCATTTTTCAGGACGCTCTATTGAATCATCTCCATACTTTTGTGCTGTTTTTGCAATATTTTGTTCAAATTCTGCAGGATCTAATAATATGCGCGATTGATCTGATGCAATAATATTAATTTGATGGTCCGTTGGTCTGTTTTTAAACGCTTTATCTGCAAGTTGATCTGGGGCTTTTGATGCAACGCCTTCAATGCGCACTTGGCGCTTTGTTTCAGGCCAATAGAAACAAATTGCAACATGTGGATTATCTAAAATTTCTAAGGATTTTCTGCTTTGCAAATTTGTAAAAAATAAGAATGCTTTATTCATAACGGAATGTAACATCATGGTACGTAGGGATGGTTGCCCTAAATAATTCACACTAGCTAAGTGCATAACATGCGCATGTAAACCTTCTTGGTCTTTAGCACTATTGTACCAATCATTGAAAACAATAAATGGATCTTCAGGAGGGCGTTTTAAATATTTAGTCATGATACAATTTAATTCAGCAAGATGGCTTATTGTAGCAGAGGGATCTTTTGGCATCTATAAGAATAATCAAAAGTGTTGAAAACAGCTGATTTTTCTATACCGATTCATACAATCTGTAATGAATAGGCTTTAAGCCAACTGATACGATCAAGGTAATTAAAAATAGCTGAATTTTAACGAATTTTTAACTTATCAGTAGTATCCTAAAGGTAACCCCATTATCTGAAAGGTATTTTATGAAATCGAAAATTATAAGCCTGCTTTGCATCACCACAGCTTTTGCAAGCACAGCTGAACAGCAATTATTAGCACGCATGCAACAGTCAGCGGCACAAGCACAAGCTGACGCGATTCGCATTAAAAATCAAAGAGCAAAACGTGAAGAAAGTGTTAGTGATGAATCTGTCTCTAGAGAGAATTTACATCAAGAGGAAGCAATAGAAAGAGAAGTATTATTGGAAAAAGCAAAAGCTGACGTGCTTCTCATTAAAAAGCAAAAAGTAGAACGTGAAAAAAGTGTTGCTAGAGAATCTAACCCTAGAGAGAATTTACATCAAGAGGAAGCAATAAAAAGAGCAAAATTATTGGCAGAATTCTCGGAAGAAGCAAGAAAAATTGTTAGAAGTGACATGGTTGTTGCTGCTGTACAGGAGAAAGCTAAAACTTTAGATGAAGAGGAATTAGCACGCTATAACATGGAAAAACAACTTGAGCGCGAAACAAATGAACGGCGTTTATTACCTGATGTTCTTAGAGACAATTATATTGTAAAGGCGAATTATGTAAATAGCGATCCAAAATTCATTATTTTAACCACAGGTGAAGGCAAGTACACAAAGCACGTGCGTGTAAAGCGTGATTTATGTACAAAATATTTTAGCCTACTTCGCGGTATGCTTGCAGATGAAGATGCTAACAAAACTGATATTATGATCCCCATTCATGCTAATCCAGGTGGACAAACGCCTGCTAATATTATCCATTTAATAGAATGGCTTGAAAAATTTGATACAGTTTCGACTGCAGAACAGGATGGTACTTTATCAATGGCTGCTGCCTCTTCAATGGATACAGTTTCACCTAGAATGACACCAAATCTTCTTCATTTAGCAAATTATCTAGGGCTTTTATCCTATCCGTGTGAAACAAAAGCTTGTCGTGTGTTTAGCAGAAAAATGACTGATTATCTTTTAGACCCACTAAATGTAAAATTGGCTGAGGATATACCCGTCGCACTTTATGAAACCGCCATTAATTTTGATCCTGCCAAGGCCTTTTTTCTAAATGATTTTATTAGGGAACAGGGAATTAAACTTGTAAATAACAACTTGGAAAAAGCATTTAATCCTGATTATTTCGTGATAGATGAATCGATGCAAGGTGTAGAGCGTACTCAAGCTCGTACAGTGGTCGTAATTGGAAAAAGAGGCGATTCTTCGTTTAGTCCGAATTATGTTCCAAAGACAGTAGAAACCATTGTTTTCTATGCCCCGAGTATTTTCCGTCCCGTATATTTTCTACGGTCTGGAAGCTTCAAATCGGTTGTTATTTCTGACAATATGCATTACGTGTACGGCGCAGAAATGTTTGCGCGTTGCCCAAATTTACAGGAAATTTGGGTTAAACGAAATTCAGAAACTGAAAAAACCTTAACGAACCAGCCTAATTATGCAGGAATAGCGCCTCTCATTCGCTACATTGGTGAAGATGTAAGCAAGGTTCATCATTTATCAATTGAGCCTGGGGATGCAGCAGCTTTGTGATAGAGGCGGCGGAGGCACGGATTGTGTGGGAACTTACGGAGGGCCCATCAGACAATCTGTGCGTTTTGCGCCAGCATAAAGCAGCAGCTGTATTTAAAATATGCTGATTTTTATAAAAAATAAATTACCGAAAAACTGTCTGTCGATATTTATTACCGTACCTATTGATTAATCTTGTGCTTACATCACGCTGCGTGATTAATGACGAAGATATTAATGCTTTTCTATCCTGCTATGTGTCAAGGTTTAAATAAATGTGAGACGCGTTTTGAATGACTCGTGATAAAAAAGCCCCCTAGATGATTTTGTAAAACAAAATATAATGGGGGCTCTCATGAAGATTAAAGCATTACCATCACTATTTTTTTCAAATTGCTTTAATTGCCCTGCTTTGATAGATTATGGCAATGTTATCCCGTTAGTTTCACAGAACATGTATAAGTTTTTTACGATTTTTCTATTTTTTTTTTCTTTTTGTGCCGACATAATTTATGCCAGTACGAAAGTTATAAAATTATCACCTATTGTTATTCAAGAAAAGAAAAAACAAAAACCATTATTTGGAAAAACCATTAACACTAAAAATAAAACAGAACCTATAGGGTCTGTTTTAAAAAATAACAATACGGTCGTTTTATCAAGTCAGGGTAGCGGGTATGATACGATTTCTTTGCGTGGTGTTATGCAAGAAAACTTACAGATATGGGTTGATGGCATGCCTTTTCAAAATGGGGCAAGTCCTACCTTTAATTTGGCGCAAATTCAAACACAGGAAAATCAAAAAATTTCTGTTGAATATGGCCCTCTATCTGCTAAAAGGGGTATAAATTCTTTTTTGGGTATTATTGATCTGCAGACACAAGAGGCTGCGAGTAAAACCTTGGCATCAACATTCTTTGAAATGGGGCGTTATAATGCCTTTAAGTATGGTGGAAACGTATCTGGAAAAATAAATAGTACAAGTGGATCTGTCCACGTTTCAAGGTCAACAAGTAATGGCAAAGTTAGTTTTGCGTCACGGGTGAGTGAGGATAACCCTGTTTTAAAGCAAGGTGATTTTATGCAGCAAACTACTTTGTCCACAAGACTAGACCATCAAAATGATGATTGGCAATTAAGCATATTTGGGCGCAGTGGAAATGCTGACATGTCATATAAAGTGTTACCAGGTTACGGCCCTTTAAACTATAGGGCAAAAGAATCTTATCAATTCGTACGAACAGTTCTAAAGAAAAAAACAGGATTTTGGCAGCCTGCACTTGGGTTTGGGCAAGCAAATTTCAAACGAAAAGATTATATACAATTCAATAACGCGCAAGATGTCAAAGCGCTCTCCACAGAGAAATATTTCAATTTTGATAATATCTTAAACGTTTCTAATGATTATAAAATTCATGCCAATGCCGCCCTTTTATTAGAAAATTATAAAAATTTCACAACAAATTACGGCAATGCTTCCTATAAAAAAAACAGAATTTTTTTCAATGTTGGTCATGTTATGAATTTAGATAATACGTTGATAGAGCTTTGGACAGCTGTTGATGGTTTGCGGGACAAAAAAACGAATATAGATTTTCAAGCACTTATTCAACATAAAATATGTTCATGCCTTACGGGTATTATAAATGGCGGTACAGCTTCAAGAAATCCAACACTTTACCAATTATTTGACACTTTTTCTGGAAATAAAGACCTTTTGCAAGAAAAAGCATTAGGTGGTGATATTGGTATCCAATACAAGGAACATAATCATGCAATTACCCATAGCTATTTTCATTATAATATTAAAGATAAAATTACTGGCTTTTTAAATAATCAAGGCAAATACGCTTATATCAATCAGGATTTTGTCAAAATGCATGGGGTTGATACGACCTATCATTATAAATATAATCAGTGGAAATTTGGATTAGGACACTTATATACAAGAACGCGCGATCAGCATGGAAAGCGATTGCTAAAAGTACCAACACATAAAATTATGGCAAGCGTTGAAATGAATTATTTAAATGACTTGGGCAACATCAAGCTTTCTCTTAATCATATGGGAGGATTTGTTGATAAAGAAAATCCGGAAACATCGCAAAAAAAGCAGCCCAATATAACAACAGTCGATATTGAGAGCACCTATAATATTAATAAAAACACATCATTATATGGTGGCATCGAAAACATTTTTAATGAACGATACGAATTTCCCCTAACATACCAAGCTGGTGGATTGAATGTAAAATTTGGTGTTCGCATCAAACTATAAATTGTTTATTCAGGCTATTCATAGTATGATGACTTAGTAAATTACTTCAGGTTATTGCTATTGGATTTATTAACGCAGGGTATTTTAGGAAGCGTTGCAGCGTGTTTAGCCTCTGAGGGTACAATTGAGCGGAAGAAAGCCGTTCTTATTGGTGGTCTTATCGGCATGGCGCCAGATGCTGATTTGCTAATGAAGCTTTTTATATCAAACCCGTTTACTGAAATTTTATATCACCGGGCATTCACGCATTCCTTATTTTTTGCGCCATTTATAATGATTTTAACACGCGCAATTTTTACGGCATTAAAACGTGATGATTTAAATAAATGGCGTCCTGTCATTTTCTGGTCACTTATAACGCATCCATTATTAGATCTGTTTACAAACTCTGGCACGCAATTATTACAACCGTTTTCAAATCACCGATTTGCATTAAATGCCGTGCCTACTGTTGATTTGATATACTCTGTGCCGCTAGCAATAAGTGTATTCCTGCTATATATCCTTAAAAAGGATAAATTAAGCTACGTCATAAATAGATGTGCTGTATTTTTGACCACTACATATTTATTTGTTGGTTTAATGGCGCATGATAATGCATAT
>CAZTIE010000006.1:0-11805 GCA_964613645.1 uncultured Verrucomicrobiales bacterium | reverse complement strand
CAAAATGACAGTTTTTAATAAGCGGGCCATTTTCTATGAAAAAGATAAAATTCATATAGCGCATTTTAATACGTTAGAGCCAGGTACATTACAATGGAAAACATTTAATCAAGACCACTTGCCACAATCATCACAAGCTATTGATATATTCACCTGGTTTACAGGTGGGCACATGCTATGTGAAAAGCACGATTCGGGCTTTTATTTAAGTGATGTAAGATCGGGGAATAGCAATAATAACATTGCTAATTCATGGGTCATGGACGTAGATAAAGATGGTAATTTTCAAGGGTGGCAAAAAAAACCTGATATTTTGTCACGTATTCAAAATGAACTGTCGCTTATAATTGGTCGCATCTGACAAAGTTCATGCTATGTTTTTGGTGACCAAAAAATAGCTATTTCCTCTAAGAAAGAACTCGGGATAATAGAACCTTTAGAGGAGGCTTTTAAACCTATCAATGTTAGAGGACTCTGTTAGTGACATCTCGGCAGAGCTTACAAAACCCATAAAAACGTGCATACTCTAACGCCTCTAACGTATCTTACAGTTAACCATCAGGGAGAGCCTTCAATCAGTCTCATTTATGCTGAACTTGTACAGCCTTACATAAAAATCTTGCATCCCAATAAAACGAGCTTATATAATAAGTTAGTTTAATTAAAAATTATGGTCATATATGCGTCGTTTATTTGGTACTGATGGTGTTCGTGCAGAAGCCAATACAAAAGCGATGCGACCAGATGCCATTTTAAAACTGGCAACAGCTGTTGGGTCTTACTTTACGACGCACCACCCCCATCAAGGAGAACACAGACCAATTGTTGTGATCGGTAAAGATACAAGGCTTTCTGGTTATATGGTTGAACCGGCACTTACCGCAGGATTTATATCCCTTGGTATGGATGTCTTATTATTGGGGCCCCTACCAACGCCAGCTGTGGCACTTTTAACGCATTCTTTTCGGGCACAACTTGGCGTGATGATTTCAGCATCCCATAATCCGGCAAAAGATAATGGTATTAAATTTTTTGGCCCCGAAGGTTTAAAACTGTCAGATATGCAAGAAAAAGCAATTGAAGATATTTATTTCTCTGATGATATACCTTTGGTAAATGCTACTAATATGGGGAAGGCAAAACGCATTGATGATGCACAAGGCAGATACCTTGAATTTGTAAAGGGTAGTTTTCCGCGTGGGTTGCGTCTTGATAAATTAAAAATTGTTGTTGATTGTGCTAATGGTGCTGCGTATAAAATTGCACCACGCCTTTATTGGGAACTGGGCGCTGAAGTTATTACATTAAATGACAATCCTGATGGCCATAACATTAATGAGCAATGTGGTGCGACACATGTTGAGGAATTGAAAAAAGCCGTTCTAGAGCATAAAGCAAATGTTGGTTTTGCGCTTGATGGCGATGCAGATCGTCTTATCATGGTAGATGAAACTGGGATGGCGCTAGATGGAGATCAAATTTTAGCAGCTATCGCCATGGATCTGTTCCAAGACAATAAGCTAAAAAATAATACGGTTGTTGCAACGCAAATGTCTAACCTAGGGTTAGAACGTTACTTAAAAGCACACGGGATTGTGTTAGTGCGTACAGGCGTTGGCGATCGGTATGTGTTAGAAGCCATGCGCGCAAAAGATGCTGTTCTTGGCGGAGAACAATCCGGACATATTATTTTAAAAGAGTTCTCACCAACGGGTGATGGACTGCTAGCAAGCTTATTTATGTTAAAAATTATGCAGCAACAAAACAAAAAATCTAGCATGTTACGCAAAACATTTGAAGCTGTTCCTCAACAATTAAAAAATGTTAAAAAGAGCTCAGCAATCTTAGAAATAAAATCCGTTCAGGATGCCATTGAAAAAGGACACGAAACATTAAATGGTATTGGTCGCTTATTTATACGACCGTCAGGCACAGAAGATCTTATTCGTGTGATGGTTGAAGCTGATGAACAGGATTCCTTGGATGATGTCATGTCTAAAATTCTTCAAGCAATAGAAGCTGCTTAATTCTTCTAATTATTAGAAATCTTCCTGGTATTTTTCTGCTTTTTCATAAAAGCTAATCCTACCCTGTTCTTGCCACGCAGTTCTCCTAGAGTGTATTATTGTATGTAAGGCTTATCTTTTATCGTGATGGAAAAATATGAACGCAATTCAACAGATTTTAAAAAACTATGAAGGTGAAACTGTTGGCGTAAAATCCAATTTGTATAAAATAATGAACCATGGTGCATTAGCAAACACAGGAAAGATGATGATTCTAGCTACAGACCAAGGGTTTGAACATGGGCCAGACAAAATGTTTTCTTTAAATCAGTCTGCGTACGATCCCCAGTATTTTTACCACCTGACCGCAACATATGGTCTTAGCGCTTTAGCGTCACCTTTGGGCGTATTAGAATCTGGATGTGAAACGTATTTAGGCCAAGTACCAACTATTTTAAAAATAAACAGTAGTAATAATCTGATTCAAAAGGGCACAAACCCTGACCAGGCATTAACAGCAACTGTAAAAGATGCTGTACGCTTAGGATGCACGGCAATTGGCTTTACTATTTACCCAGGGTCTGATGCATTTTTAGCTCAGCTAGAAGAATTGAAAGAGATTATCGAAGAAGCTAGATCATATAGTTTGCCAACGATTGTATGGTCTTATGCACGTGGTGGCGCCCTTCTTAAAGAAGCTGAAACAGCACTTGATGTTATTTCCTACGGTGCGCATATGGCCTGCTTAGCTGGCGCGCATGTTGTAAAAGTAAAATTACCATCAGACTATTTAGCGTTAAAAAGTGTAAAAGATACGTTCTTAAAAAGCGATATACCTTATACATCTGCTAAAGATCGTGTCGCACATGTTGTACGTTCTTGCTTTACAGGCAGGCGTATGGTTATTTTTTCAGGTGGTGAATCAAAAGATGACAAATCACTCCTTGCTGAAGCAACCGCCATAAAAGAAGGAAACGGTTTTGGATCAATTGTTGGGCGTAATTTCTTTCAACGCACAGAACAGGATGCCAAGAAAATTATTGACTCTATGCAAAAAATTTACTTACGTTAACTGTAAGTTCAAAGTATCTAAAGCAAGACCCAAAAGCAATTGAATCTGCGCTGAATCAGAAACGCGTCCACGTATTATGCAGCAGAAACAATAAACTTGTGGTGCTATTATTCTCATTACGTTATAGCCAGCTTCTAATAAAAATAGCCAGCTTCTAATAAAATGAGATATAATATTATTATAGATCAGCTCTATCAATGACTTACTCTTTAAAATTCCGGCGCAAGATTTTTAGTATTAAAACCGATAGCGGTCAAGTATAGTTATTCCAAAAGAAACCATATGTACTAATAGTGTCATCAATTGTCAATTTTTCGGTCGACAGTTGATTTTATGGGTTCTAAGTTCCCCTCTACACCAGTCACTCAACACCATAAACTGACTTAAATAATAACATATGGTTATTTTTTGGCATGACTATAAACTCTAATATCGAGTGCAATATACAAGTTTTGCGTAAAGTGAGTAAATCACTGATACGCCATAGATATATTACCCCGTTTTTAATCGTTCGGTTTTAAGGCGTTTAAAATCATCACCTGCATGATAAGATGACCGAGTTAGCGCAGAAGATGCCACCATTAAGAAGCCCTTCCCGCGCGCCATTTTTGCGTAATCATCAAATTGTGTGGGGGTAATATAATCTTTTACAGGGTAATGCTTTGTTGTGGGTTGTAAATATTGGCCAATTGTCATGAAGTCGATTTTAGCGGCACGCATATCATCCATTACCTGATATACTTCTGCTGTTGTTTCACCAAGGCCCACCATAATACCTGATTTTGTAAACATAGTCGGATCAATTTGCTTCACACGATCGAGAATTTTTAAAGAATGAAAATATCGCGCACCAGGACGTACGGATGCATACAAACTAGGAACAGTTTCTAAATTATGGTTAAACACATCCGGTTTTGCTTGTACCACAATTTCTAGCGCGCCGTCTTTGCGCAAGAAATCGGGTGTTAAAACTTCAATGGTTGTGCTGGGGTTATCTTGGCGGATCGCAGTAATTGTCGCTGCAATGTGGTGTGCGCCACCATCGCGTAAATCATCACGGTCAACAGATGTAATAACAACATGCTCTAGCTTCATCGCTTTAACGGCAAGGGCCACATTTTGTGGCTCTAGTGGGTCTAAAATATTTGGCTTACCCGTTTTAATATTACAAAATGCGCAGGAACGCGTACATGTATCACCCATAATCATAAGCGTTGCGTGCTTTTTCTCCCAACACTCACCTATGTTTGGGCATGCAGCTTCTTCGCAAACTGTATTTAAATTTAAAGACCGCACAAGATCAACGGTTTCTTTATACCCCTTTGAATTTGGTGCTTTTACACGAATCCAATCTGGTTTTTTAAGGGTGTTAGCTTGCATTACGTACCTTAGAATCTGTTTTATACTTATATATCATAACCACTGACCATGAAAATAACAAAGCCCCAACCCCTTGATGCAGAACACCTAATCCTATAGGCACTTGATGTATAAGGGTTGCAATGCCCAGTATCACTTGCAGTATAGCAATACTAAGCCAAGCAGTTGCATAAAAACCATTATCTTTTATATAAAATAAAAACACATGAAAACAGCTTAAGAGGGCCAATGTGCGATGCATCCACTGTACCGTTGCATGATTTGTGAAAAAATTAAGCCAAAACGGTGATTCACTTAAAAATTCACCAGGGATAAGCTGCCCACCCATAAGGGGGAAAGTATTATAGATAAGGCCGGCTTTTAGCCCTGCAACCAAACCACCATAAAAAATAGTGAGCGTAATCATAAGTGCGGTTATGTGTATTAATTTTGCTTTCGGGTGTGCGACGCGTTTAATACCGCCAACTCTTAAAATACCTATACTTAAATAGCCTAGTAAAATGAAAGCCAAAAATAAATGTGCCGTTAATCGGTAGGGGCTGACAGCAGGAATATCTTTCAATCCACTTTTAACCATATACCAACCCATAACACCTTGTAGGGCGCCAAGCATTAAAATAGTAAGGGACATTTTTTTTACGCAGGGTAATAACTGACGCCATAAAAACACAAGCGGAACAATAAAAAATAAGCCCATTAAACGCCCCAACAGACGATGACAAAATTCCATCCAATAAATAAATTTAAAGTCAGATAAAATCATATCTGTATTTATTAATTTAAATTCAGGGCTGGTTTGATACTTTAAAAATTCGGCAAGCCAATCCTGATGGTTTAATGGCGGTATAATGCCAGCAATTGGCTTCCACTCAACAATAGAGAGGCCTGCATGTGTCAATCGTGTTGCACCCCCCAAACAAATCATGGCAAAAACCAAAGAAAACGTTATACCATACCACCATATGATTTGAGTTTTTATATTATTCCCGCACGTGTTCGTCATTCAGCATACTTTAAATCTCTATTGCTTTTCAGCATACAGTGTTACTCATGATATGCCTACATAGATCTTTAGAAATCAGACCACTTTTTGTAATAAAAGTTCAGTGAAAACTGTACGGCTTCCTTATTTTTGGTCAGCGTTGTCATTGTTAAAATCGTACAAAACACAAACTTTGATCGCCATAAGTTTGAATATGACGAACAGTTTGATCTGATGTATCTTGTGGAAAATTTCTTACAGACAGTGTTTGTACGCGTTTTTTAATTAAGCCTAAATGCTTTGTGCGTGATGTTAATTCTTGCCCAATATAGCAGCCCTTATCCCACGATATAGCGTGAAGCTTGTCCATATTCCACTCTAGCGGTATAGATTTATCTACTGTCATATCACGCACACCATCAGGAATAGTTAGAGCTATTCTGTGCTGATCATATTTTTCTAAAGTTAGTGCACTCTTTAAGTTCTCTTGACTATAAAAACGCATCCCCATATCAGTATGTCTTGGGTCTTTAAAAATAAACCCTTTCACCTGATCTAGCACGCTATCGAAAGAAGCATAAACTTTTAAATCTGCTTTTTCAATTTGAACATCTGATCGCAATTTAAAGCGATTTAAATGTGCATACAAATCATCAATGCGATCTGTATCGATGTATAACACATCATCAGCTTGCCATAAAAATATATCGTATTGAAATTTGCCTTGTGGCGATAACAATAGGCTATATAAAAATAGCTGCTGCTTTAGCAAAATAATATCTTGCGTGATAAGCCCTTGAATAAATGCATGGGTATCTTTACCGATTAATTTTAAAACTGAGCGGTGTGCAAGCAAACAAATTGACATGTTACGAGGATATTTTTTCTAGAACGTCATCTGTAATATCAAAATTTGCAAAAACATTTTGCACATCATCGCTATCTTCAATAAGATCGATCATTTTAAAAAGGGTACGGGCTGTATTTTCATCTACCGGTGTGGATGTTTTAGGCTGCCACGCAATTGTTGCCTCTAAGGGATCATTTAATTTTTCTGTTAAATGGTCGCGAACGGCGGCAAAATTTTCATACGCACAGGTTACCATATGGTGGTCTGCTTCTTCCTCAACATTATCAGCACCAGCATTAACAGCTTCTTCGAAGAGGGTATCAAATTCTATTGTTTTGGGAAATTTCAGCATACCAATATGATCAAACATAAAGGATACACTTCCCGTTTCACCAAGGGCACCGCTATTTTTAGAAAAGTAAGACCGCAGTTCAGATGCTGTTCTGTTACGGCTATCTGTTAACACTTCAACGATCACAGCAACGCCCCCTGCCCCATAACCTTCATATCGAATTTCTTCAAAGTTTGTGGCATCAGCTTCTGATGTTGCTTTTTTTACAGCACGATCAATATTATCTTTTGGCATATTTGCAGAACGTGCAGCAACAAGAGCCGTTCTAAGACGAGGATTCGAAGATGGATCAGCACCACCAGTTTTTGCAGCCACCATAATTTCGCGAGAAAGTCGTGCAAAGATACGCGCACGCTTTTTATCTTGAGCACCTTTTCTGTGCATGATGTTCTTAAACTGAGAGTGACCTGCCATATACATACCGTTCGTTAGGATTGAGTATATTGTTACGAAAAACGAGATAAAATGCAAGAGCTTGTAGTGGTTTTCAGCATAAATGAGAGATGTAGGGCTCCATGATGGTTAAGATTAAAACGAAACCATAGTGCTCACCAAAATTTGAATTAGTAGTTAAGAAACTTTTTCGTCTAAAATGTTAATAAGAAAGGAATAAAAAATGCGAAAAACATATAATAAAGAATTTAACCAGCATAGCGTAAATCTCGGTAGCTTGTTGCTGTGATGCATAGAACGCAGCGAAGCCGGTAATTGAAACAGATCGATTCGAAGAAAAAAAACTGTAACACTCGACAGCTTACTGTCGAGATAAGAATTTTAGACTTGCTTAATTTAATCTAAAATTTCACGTTTTCCAGTATGGTTTGGCTCGGATACTATGCCCTCTGCTTGCATCTGGTCCACAATTCTAGCGGCTCTATTATAGCCAATGGATAAGTGCCTTTGAATAAAGCTGGTGGAGATTTTACCCTCCTGTCGAATTAAGTGAACAGCCTGATCGTACACAGGGTCAACCCTTTTGTCTTGATCTGGCATATCAGATCCATCATCATAGATGTCTTGCGTCACATGATCAATGTAGGCAGGCTCTCCCTGGGCTTTAAGGAAGGATACAATGCTTTCAACTTCAGCGTCTTTCATGAAGGGACCATGAACACGTTGTGTGCGACCACCACCAGCCATATATAGCATATCACCCTGTCCTAGTAATTGTTCTGCACCCTGTTCGCCTAAAATGGTGCGACTATCAATTTTCGACGTTACCATAAAGCTAATACGCGTTGGGAAGTTTGCCTTAATGGTACCGGTGATCACATCAACAGATGGTCGCTGTGTTGCCATAATTAAGTGAATACCAGCAGCACGTGCCATCTGTGCTAAGCGCTGTACAGCTGATTCAATTTCTTTACCGGCAACCAGCATTAGGTCTGCCATTTCATCCACAATCACAACGATGTAAGGCAAGTGTTCAAAATTAAAGTTCTGCGTTTCAAAGACAGGTTTTCCAGTATCTTGATCAAACCCTGTTTGCACACGGCGTGATAAAATTTCCCCAGATTTTTTAGCAGATCGCACCTTTTCGTTATAACCATCAATGTTACGTACTCCAAGCTTAGACATAGCCTGATAGCGATTTTCCATTTCTTTAACGGCCCATTTTAACGCAATAACAGCTTTTTTAGGGTCGGTCACAACGGGTGTTAATAAATGCGGAATATCATCATAAATTGACAGTTCTAACATTTTAGGGTCAACCATGATAAAACGGCACTGTTCTGGTGAGAATTTGAACAATAAAGACAAAATCATGGCGTTCACAGAAACAGACTTACCAGAACCTGTTGTACCAGCAACCAATAAGTGTGGCATGCGTGTAAGATCAACAACAACTGGTTCGCCACCAATATTTTTTCCCAAAATTATGGGAAGTGCGCATTTTGTATTGGCGTATGTTTTAGACAATAGCATATCACGCATAAAAACAGTGGCGCGTACAGAGTTTGGAAGCTCTATACCAATCGCATTTTGTCCAGGAATCACAGCAATACGTGCAGATAAAGCGCTCATTGAACGAGCAATATCATCTGCCAAGCTAATAACACGGGATGTTTTAATGCCTGGGGCTGGTTTTAATTCATACATGGTCACAACAGGACCGGGTTTAATTTGGTCAATTTCACCCCGAATACCAAATTCTTCCAAAACACTTTGTAACAACTCTCCCATTGCTGACATTTCTTTGTCAGAGGGGCCTTTATATTTTGTTTGTTGTACAACATCTAATAAATCAACTGGTGGTAAGTTATAGTCAGTTGATGTAAATGCAAGATGAGATGCTGCCTTCTCTTTATTTTCTTTTTTAGAGGCACTTTTATCTGTAGCCTTTTTAGCAGGCACCAGGTCAGATAAAGGCTTAATGTTAGGGCTTTCAACAACTAGACTAGATAGGTCTATACCACGCTTACTTTGAACATAAACATATAATTTTTTTGCAAGAAAACATCCCCATTGATACAGCTGAATATATAGGGCAACAAAACAATGAACAGCAAAACAAGTTTTATGGTATAAATCAACGAGTGAATAATTGAGGGATAGCCCTGCAAATAAAAAACTTATTATTAATATAATTGCAGATATAAAAGGTAAAAATGCTAGTAAATTATAGTGCAGAAATAGTTTATGAATATAAGGGATCAAAAGCGCTGTCATAACACCACCGTTGGATGCCATACAAATTTTCAGAAAAAAACCGAAAAATATTGTCGAAATAAGAGAAAATAACAAAAACCGAGTATAAGATGGAGCAGGCGCATCTATACGGTCACATTGAAAGCTGCGGGCAATATAAGCGCCACTCAATATAATAATCCAATATGCAGAGTAGCCGAAAATTTGTATAAAAAAATCTGCTGTATAAGAACCAGGCGCCCCTAATTTATTCTTAATTAATCCAGATGTTACTACATTTAAAGAGGCATCATGCGGATTATAAAAAACAAGACTAATAAATAGAAAGGCGAATGTCGTTAGAAAAAAGCTGTACTTTAAAACAAAAGCAAGGCGCTCAAAAAGTTTATCGACATTCTCAGAAACAAAAGATTTATTAATAAAAATTGCCATAATATTTCTTTTTCATCTATTTTTTAATATTGTTTCAGTAACAATAGTGTATACAAAGATTTATACCATTTTATAGCAATAAAAAAAACCGTTCCTTGAAAACAAGAACGGTTTTTTTACATTACTAGTCTTAATTAACTATTAATATCCTACAGCTTCAACAAGTTGCTTACCTGGACGAAATTTTGGTTTACGCTTTGCAGGAATTTGAATTGCTTCGCCTGTGCGTGGGTTACGACCTGTGCTTGCTTTTGTTTCAACAATGTCAAATGTTCCAAAACCAATCAAGCGTACTTCGTTGCATGCTGATAGAGATTTTGTAATTGCTTGAAATGTTGCATCAATTGCTTTTTCTGCGTCAACCTTTTTAAGTTCTGTTGATTTTGCAACGGCGTCGATAAGTTCTGATTTGTTCATAATTATTATCCTTTCTAAAAATAACTTAACTACAATCAATCTTTATTCTAGATGCGTTGTAAGTCAAGTGCAATAAGGATTATGAATAAAATACAAAAAAAATGAATAAAAACACCACATCACCCCTTTTTATTAAGTAGAAACCTTAATACAATGGCCATCTTGGCCTTGGCGCTAAGGGTTCAGGCTTTATACCTGCTTGAATTTTTTCAATACATGCCCAGGCAATCATAGCTGCATTATCTGTACATAAGGAAATTGGCGGGGTAAATAAGGATGCATTTGTTTCATGAACAACGCATTCTAATCTCTTTTTTAAGTATTGATTTGCAGCAACGCCGCCAGCTATCACCATGCGTTCAAACTTATGTTTCTGTAATAAGTCGCCTGTCTTTTTAACAAAAATATCACCAATCACCTTTTGAAAGCATGCTGCCATATTGCACTTAAAAGAATCTGATAGTGGCATTTTTTGCTTATCAATAATATTTTTAACTGCTGTTTTCAAGCCTGAAAAAGATAAATTATAATTTTTAGCGTGGTACAAGGGCTTAGGTAAATCAAAAGTCGTTTCATCACCTAATTTAGCAAGTTTCTCTATTTCAGGGCCACCAGGGTATGGTAATCCCATCATTTTTGCAACTTTATCGAAGGCTTCGCCCACAGCATCATCAATTGTGCTGCCTAATAATGTGTACTGACCAACACCAGAAACTTCTAAAAATTGACAGTGCCCGCCGGAGACAAGCAACAATAAAAAAGGGAACGCTACATTTTCTGTTAAACGCGGCGTTAAAGCGTGGCCTTCAAGGTGATTGATACCGTAACATGGCTTCTTTAAGCTTATGGACAGACCTTGCGCATAAAGAACACCAATTAAAACGCCACCAATTAAGCCAGGGCCTGCCGTTACCGCAATGGCATCAATATCCTCAAAGGTACAATGCGCATCCTTAAAGGCTTCATCAACAATACGCGGCAAATAATGCAGATGATTGCGTGCTGCAATTTCTGGAATAACACCGCCGTATTCTTGATGAATTTTTATTTGTGACCAAATGCAGTTAGATAAAATCTGTTTC
The DNA here is from genome assembly GCA_964613645.1 of uncultured Verrucomicrobiales bacterium. GTDB lineage: Bacteria > Pseudomonadota > Alphaproteobacteria > Paracaedibacterales > UBA11393 > UBA11393. The sequence goes on along the minus strand of CAZTIE010000006.1, from coordinate 583 downwards.
TCATCCGTTACAATTGCAGCAGAGGTTTCATCACAACTGGTTTCAATTCCAAGAATTTTCATATGCTTATCTAATTTCTATAGCTGATCAATTTATTATTGATAAAAATGAATGTTATAATGTGCTTCATCATAACATATGTCATCATTCTACTGAAAAAAAATAGTCATTCCCAAAAAATCCACACCATAAAATTTATGTGCTAATATTAAGCCTCTGTTAATATTTAGTTGGTATCCTAATAATGAGGGTCGTTGACTTGGAGGAGGAGATGTAAATTTGAGACATCTTGGCGACAATCATACCCATACAAAAGGATATGGGAATAATACCCTCGAACCTATTACATGTTTATAAAACTCAGATATCGCGTTTAGTATACATGCTCTGTGCAAGATTTAACACTCTAGCACCGTATCTTTATTAACTTTTTCTTAAGAGTTTTTAAGAGACGAGATGCTGTCTTAAATGACAACCCTTAAATATATAATATTTTCAAAGCTATTTCTGATTGAATTGGCAATACTCCCCCTGTTCTAAACTGAAGAGCAACACCTTAAACTAAATATTGCTGAACCAGCAG
>CAZTIE010000005.1:0-23307 GCA_964613645.1 uncultured Verrucomicrobiales bacterium | reverse complement strand
CAAAAAAGATAAATAAAGGTAATATTTACCTTGCAAAAGTGATGCGTGTTGAGCCATCCTTACAAGCTGCATTTGTTGAGTATGGTGGTGGTCGTCAAGGGTTCTTGCCTTTTTCAGAAATCCATATGGATTATTATCAAATTCCTGTTTCTGAACGTGAAGCGTTTTTGAAAGAATCATCTGAATCAGAAGACATTGAAGCTGTTGAAGTTGAAATAGAAAAAAGAGTGGAAGATATTGTTGAATTTGATGAGGTTGAAATTGATCACGCGCAAGTTTTAGACGTAGAAACCTCATCTGTTGATTCTGAAGTTGCCGAAGAAATAGACGTTATAAGTAAATTGTCTTCTGGTGATACAACAACAAAAGCATTATTAGTTGATAAAGAAGAAGTGTCTATTTCAGAATCTGATGTGACGCCCGTATCTTTGGAACTTCCTACAGATAAAGAAGAACAAAAAACGCCAGAAACCGTGAAGGTGTCTGAAGTCTCAAGCACTGAGGACGTTGCAGAAGATAGTAAGCAAGAAGGAACTTCTGAACCAGAAACTACTGCTGCAAGATCCGCACGTAAAATACGTGGTCGTCGCCGTACAAAAAAAACAGCATCAACAGCTACTGAGGATAAAAAAGAGAAAAAAGCGTCTGCACCACGCTTTAGATATAAAATTCAAGAAGTTATCAAGCGTCGCCAAATTTTGCTTGTTCAGGTTAATAAAGAAGAACGGGGTAACAAGGGTGCTGCTCTTACTACTTATCTGTCACTTGCTGGACGTTACTGTGTATTGATGCCAAATGCACAACGCAGTTTAGGTGGGGTCTCCAGAAAAATAGATGATAGTACTGATAGAACGCGCCTTAAAGAAGTTGTTGAATCATTAAATCTGCCCGATGGGATGAGCTTGATTGTTAGAACCGCAGGACAAGACCGAAAAAAAACTGAAATTAAACGCGATTATGACTATTTGGTAAATCTTTGGAATACCATCAGAGAGAAAACTCTTAAATCTGTTGCGCCATCATGCATTCATGAAGAGGGTGATTTGGTTACCAGAACACTTCGTGATTTGTATAATCAGGATATTGACGAAGTCTTGGTTGAAGGTGAAGAAGCTTATAAGACCGCTAAAAACTTGATGAAGCAAATGATGCCTAGTCATGCTAAAAAAATTAAATCTTACAAAAAACCTGAATTACCATTGTTCCATGCTTATGATGTGGAAAATCAATTAGATTCTATTATGAATCCAGCATGTAAATTACCATCCGGCGGTTCTATTGTGATTAACCCGACAGAGGCACTTGTTGCGATTGATATTAACTCTGGTAAATCAACACGTGAGCGTAATATTGATGAGACAGCCGTTAAAACGAACATAGAAGCAGCACACGAAATTGCCCGTCAATTAAGGTTGCGTGACTTGTCTGGGTTGGTTGTCATTGATTTTATAGATATGCAAGATAACAAGCATATTCAGCAAGTGGAACAAGCCTTAAAAGATGCTCTTAAAAAAGATAGAGCACGTCTGAGAATTGGTCGTATTAGCCAATTTGGGTTGCTTGAAATGTCGCGTCAGCGTCTAAAACCTTCTATTATGGAGTCGTATGCGTCTCATTGTGCTAATTGCCACGGTACAGGTTCGGTTAGATCAATTGAATCTGCTGCACTTCAAATTATTCGCGCTATTGAAAGTGAAGCTATTAAAGGGGGCAAAATTAAAGAAATTATTGTTCAAGTTCCTGCTGAAGTTGATTTATATCTTCTAAATAAAAAACGTGCACACCTTTTTAATATTGAACAACGTTTTAATCTTGTTATTGTTGTTGAACGTGACGCGTCATTGTTATCTCCGTTATTTAATGTTGATGTTGTGAAAGAAGTCGCAGCACCTGTTGAAAAATCTGTAGATGAAACTGATGTATCGGATGTTAAACAACAAAATAACCGTAAGAAAAATAACATCAGAAATAAGAATAAAAAGCACCCTCTACCACGCAGTGCTGAAAATGATACTCATGCTGAAGACGCCTTACCAAATATAGAAAATTTCACGGAAGAGGCACCGACTGAAAAAAAACAACCTCAACATAATAGGCAAAAAAAACGTCCGCATCATAAGCATAAACCTAGAAATAACCCAGAACAAAAAGCTGCAGACCCAATAGTGCAATCTAGTGAGCATGACGCTAAAAAAGTCGCAAATACCGATTCTACACCTGATGATGCGTCTAAAAAAAAACCGCGTAAAAACTGGCTACAGCGACTGCTAAAAGATTAAGGAGCTTTTTGTGTCTTCTAAGTTATACAATAGTAGTTCATTGAATGAACCTAATGGTGCAATAGTCGGTCACATGAAGTCGGCAAGCGTTTTGGACTATTTTGCGTTGTTAAAGCCACGTGTTATGTCGCTTGCTATTTTTACAAGTTTTTGTGGTTATATGTTGGCGCCATATTCAGTACACCCATTTTTAGCATTTTCTGGCATTCTCTCTATTGCTTTAAGTGCGGGTGCATCAGGATGCTTAAATCAATGGTATGAAGCCAAAACAGATAGGATGATGGAGAGAACGAAGAATCGTCCTGTTTCATCAAAACGTATTTCCAGGGAAGAAGCGTTTAATTTTGGTATTGCCTTAAGTGTATTGTCTTTGCTTTTGATGCAATTATCTTTTGGGCTTTTTCCGTGTTTGTTTTTAGCTTTGACTATTTTTTATTACGCTTATTTTTATACAGTTATTCTAAAGCCGAATACAGATCAAAATATTGTAGTAGGCGGTGCCGCTGGGGCTTTCCCGCCCATGATTGGATACAGTCTTGCTGCCCCCATAGATTTATTTGCGGTTAGTTTATTCTTGATTATCTTTCTGTGGACGCCTGCACATTTTTGGGCACTTAGTTTTAGTATTCAAGATGATTATAAAGCTGCCAATATTCCTGTTCTTTTAAATACCAAAGGGCCGCGCTATACGGTAAAAGCAATTTATTTTTATGCGTTGTTAACCACGCTTATAAGTTTTTTGCCTTTAATATTGCGGAATGCATCTATGTTGACGTGGGGAAGTGTGGGCGTTTTGAATATTATTTGGATGTATTATGCAACGGCACTTTTTGTTAGTATAGAAAAAAAACAAGCTATGTCCTTGTTTTTCTATTCTATTTTTTATTTGTTCGCATTATTTTTAATATTCACTTTATCACTATAAGAATTCTATATGACACAAATTTATAATTTTCCAGAAAATTCAAAATTTTTAGTTACAGGTGGTGCTGGTTTTATAGGCTCTCACCTTGTGGATAAATTATTGGGCCTAAATATGCGGGTCGTTGTTCTTGATGATTTTTCAAGTGGAAAAACGCGCAATCTTGAACATCTTGAAGGTCATGAAAGATTGACCATTATTACTGGTGATATCCGGGATCGGGCTACGTGCCAAAACGCGTGTGTAGGTGTTGATTATGTTTTACATCAGGCGGCCCTTGGATCAGTTCCGCGGTCCATTGAAGACCCTATGACGTCACATGATGTAAATGTAAATGGTTTTGTGAATATGCTAAAAGCTGCAACTGATAATAAGGTGAAGCGTTTTGTTTATGCATCATCATCAGCTGTTTACGGTGCTGAGGAGACGCTGCCTAAAAAGGAAGGTGTAGAGGGCATGTTATTATCACCTTATGCCGTGACAAAATATATTAATGAACTTTATGCAAATAATTTTCGTACGGTATACGACCTTCAAACCATAGGTCTTCGTTACTTTAATGTGTTTGGCCCAAGGCAAGACCCGGATTCTATTTATGCTGCAGTTGTACCTTTGTTTGTGAAAAAATTATTAGCAAATAAAGCGCCAACTATTAATGGAGACGGTCAACAGTCGCGTGATTTTACGTACATAGATAACGTTGTTGATGCGAACTTAAAGGCGTGTATGGCAAAAGAAAATGCATGTGGCGAAGCGTATAATATTGCATACGGTGGTCGTGAATTTTTAAATGATCTTTATAAAAAACTTTGTCAGTTATTGGATAAAGATATACTGCCAATTTATGGTGCTGATAGAGCAGGCGACATTAAACATTCCAATGCTGATATTTCTAAAGCGATCAAAAAAATAAACTATGATCCAAAAATTGATTTAAACAAAGGTTTAGACCTTTCTATTCAATGGTATAAAGAAAACGTTTAAATGTTTGAAAAAAAGAATATTACACTCGTTATTTCAACCATGCGCTCTGGTGGTGCCGAGCGTGTAATGTCAAGGCTTGCTAATTATTTTGCAAACACAGGGCATAATGTTACACTTGTTACGTTTGTACCATCATCTGAAAACTCGTTTTATAAACTGGATGAGCGCATTACACAGATGCCGTTGAATTGCCTTAGCTTTCATAAAAATATGCTCGTTTATTGCTTGAATGTTATTAAGTGTTTTTATGTATTAAGAAAAGCACTCAAAATAACAGCGCCAGATGTGATTGTATCCTTTATGGAAAGTGTGAATGTAGCAACCTTGCTAGCTGGATACAAGTTAGGTATTCCCATTATTGTGTCTGAGCGTATTGACCCTAAATACCATATTCTATATCCCATAAAAATGCAGTCTATTTTTAACAAACTACGTTATAAAGTTTATCACTGGGCACATACTTTGGTTGCACAAACACAAAGTACAATGAATTTTTTCCCAGAATCTATTCAAAGCCATGGTGTTATTATTCCAAATCCTGTGCATGCCCCTAAATATGATCACTATAAAATTTCTGAGGAAATTCAGCATATTATCTCTGTTGGGCGTTTGTGCTTACAGAAAGACCATACAACCTTAATTAAAGCCTTTTCTAAATTACAAAAAAAATACTCAGGCTTAAAGCTAACCATTTATGGTGAAGGTCCAGAGCGCAAAAATTTAGAAAAATTGATTTCAGATCTTAACTTATCATATTCTATATCTCTACCGGGAACGACTTCTGATATTGAACAAAAATTATTTGAATCAGATATGTTTGTCTTTCCATCACTTTACGAGGGGTTCCCTAATGCCTTGTGCGAGGCTATGGCAATTGGCTTACCTGTAATTGGTTCAGACTGTTCTGGTAATGTTGATGTTATTAAACATAATGAAAATGGTTTTATTTTTAAACAAAAAGATGTGGGAGATCTTTATGAACAGATGTTGAAGCTTATAGAAAATCTAAGTCTTCGCAAACAGTTATCTACCCAGGCCAAAAAAATATCCATAGACTATAGTGAGGATAAAATATATGCTAAGTGGGATGGATTATTAGAAAATATAAAACCAACAGGAGGCCAAACATGAACGTATTACTAACAGGATCTGCTGGATTTATTGCTTTTCATGTTGCAGAACGGTTGTTAAAACGTGGTGATACGGTTCTAGGTATTGATAATTTAAACGACTATTATGATGTTAACTTAAAACATGAGCGCCTTAAAATTTTACAAGCGTATTCTAATTTTTCATTTGTTGAAGTAGATATTGCAGACGCTAAAAAGCTTGCTGATATTTTTACTCATTTTAAGCCTGAATGCGTTATAAACTTAGCAGCCCAAGTAGGGGTTCGTTATTCACTCACAAACCCACAGGTTTATACGCAGTCAAACCTGGTTGGTTTTTCAAATATATTAGAGTCTTGCCGGAAACACCAGATCGAACATCTTGTTCATGCAAGCAGTTCTAGTGTTTATGGCGCAAATACAAAAGTACCTTTTTCTGTTCATGATCACTGTGAACATCCAGTAAGCTATTATGCAGCGACCAAAAAATCGAACGAGTTAATGGCCCATTCTTATAGTCACTTATATAAAATGCCAATTACGTGCCTTCGGTACTTTACAGTTTATGGACCTTGGGGACGGCCTGATATGTCGCCTTGGCTATTTACAAAAGCAATTTTAAATGGTGATCCTATTAAAGTGTTTAATCACGGAAAAATGAACCGGGATTATTCTTATGTTGGCGATATTGCTGATGCTACAATTCTTGCTATGGATAAAAAAGCTGAGGCGGATATAAATAACTTTGACACAGCGCATCCAGATCCAGCAATAAGTAACGCACCCTATAAAGTGTATAATGTCGGCAACCACAAACCAATTCAGTTGATTGATTTCATTTCAACTTTGGAAAGTGTTTTGGGTGTAGCTGCGAATAAAAATTTGCAAGATATGCAACCAGGTGACGTTGTTTCAACTTTTGCAGATATTGAGAAAACACAAAGAGATTTAAACTTTACACCGAAAACAGATCTTAAAATAGGTCTAGAAAATTGGGTGAATTGGTACAAAGAATATCATGTATAATATTTAGGAAAGAAAATGACAAATGAAAAAATTACAGACACAAAAGAACGTTTTGCGTTTGGTAAGAATTGGGCGAATTTTTTAAATAATTTAAACGATGAACGTATCGCAGAAGCTGTTAAAAGTTTTACAGAAAAAACTGGACTGTCAGAAATGACTGGGTTAACTTTTCTAGATGTAGGTTCTGGTAGTGGGTTGTTTAGTTTAGCAGCTTATAAGCTTGGTGCTAAGGTTCTTTCCTTTGATTACGATGCAGATTCTGTAAGCTGTACACAATACTTAAAGAAAAAATACTGCACAGATGATGCGATGTGGCAAGTGCAACAAGGTTCTGTTCTTGATCAAGACTTTTTAAGACAGTTTGGCAAAGTTGATGTTCTTTACTCTTGGGGCGTACTTCATCACACGGGCCACATGTATGAAGCATTTCAGAATGTGTCAAATATGGTGAAAAAGGATGGAACATTATTTATTTCCATCTATAATGATCAAGGGACTACATCATCTATATGGAAAAAAATTAAAAAGACTTATAGTACGTCAAATATTGTGACGCGTATTCTTCTACTTGCTTTCTGTTCTTTACGGCTATGGGGGCCAAAATTTGTAAAAGATTTTCTACGTTATGGGAATCCATTAAAAACATGGTGTGCTTATAAAAAAAACCGTGGCATGTCGGCTTGGCACGACGTTGTTGATTGGGTCGGTGGTTACCCTTTCGAAGTAGCTAAACCAGAGGAAGTATTTAATTTTTTCACAGAAAAGAATTTTCAGTTAAAATATTTGAAAACATGTGCTGGTGGTGTTGGTTGTAATGAATTTATTTTTACAAAGAAATAATAAATAATGTGCGGCATTTCAGGTTTTATATATAAAGGTGACTCTGATCTTAGTCTTTTAAAAAGGATGAATGATTCTATTTTATATAGAGGGCCTGATGATAGCGGTGAATTTTTCGCTAACTATGATGAAAATTATAAAGTTGGTTTAGCACATAGGCGCCTTTCTATTCTTGATTTATCGCCGCTTGGCCATCAACCAATGTGTTCACCTGATGAACAAATTGTAGTTGTATTTAATGGTGAAGTCTATAATTTTAAAGACGTTCGTGAAACGCTTATTCAAAAAGGATATACATTTAAATCTGATTCAGATACTGAAGTGATTATTCATGCCTACCTGGAATGGGGTATGGATTTTATTCACCACATGAACGGCATGTTTTCTATTGCTTTATACGATAAACGCACAGAGGATTTTTATCTTATTCGTGACCGTATGGGGGTGAAGCCCCTTTATTATTACGAAAATGAAAAGGGCCTTGTCTTTGGCAGTGAACTAAAGCCAATTATGGCTCACCCTGATTTTAAGAAGGACCTTGATTCACATGCGCTGTCTCTATTTTTATATCATGGCTATATTACCGCGCCCCATACAATTTTTAAAAATACCTATAAATTAAAACCCGGGTCGTATTTACACTTTAATAAAGGTGTTATCCAGCATCATACATACTGGAGTGTTCAAGATCAGTTTGAACAAAAGCAGATTAAGGAACAAGCAGAGGAAGATGCCGTTAAAGACTTAGACAGTGTGTTAACAGCATCTGTCAAAGATCGCATGATAAGCGATGTTCCTTTAGGGGCGTTTTTAAGTGGTGGGGTTGATTCATCGCTTGTGGTTGCCTTGATGCAAAAACAGTCAAAACTCCCCGTTAAAACGTTTACAATTGGTTTTAATGAACCAGAATTTAATGAGGCACCTTATGCTAAAGAAGTTGCAGCACATTTAGGAACAGATCATCATGAGCTTTATCTGCCTATTAGAAAAGCAGAAGAGCTGATCCCGCAAATTCCAGATTACTATGATGAACCTTTCGCGGATTCTTCACAATTGCCAACAATGCTTGTGAGTCAAATGGCGAAACAAAAGGTGACAGTGGCTTTGTCAGGTGATGGCGGGGACGAGCTATACTGTGGTTATGGACGCTATGACGATGTTTTAAGACTTCAAAAGTTGATACCCTATGCTAAAATTGCAAATAAAATCCCGTTCTTTAAATGTATTGTGTCAATGCTGACCAAAAACAGTAAATACAGGCAATTTTTTGAACTTGCAAACAATCACAATGTCATAAATTCTGCATACCTTAATTTTATTCACAACTTTCCCTTGATTAAAAAGTATAAAAATAAATTTGATAATGCGTATGACGATATTATGCATATCTCTAATAATTTACAAGAAAAAAATATGCTTCAAGACATGGTGACATATCTTCCTGATGATATTTTAACGAAAGTGGATAGAGCATCCATGGCGTATTCATTAGAATCACGCCCTCCCTTTATTGATGATCACCGGGTGATAGAGCATTCATTTACGATACCTCATCATATGAAATATAAAGATGGTCACAAAAAATATATTCTTAAAAAAGTTCTTGAGCAATATATTCCAAAGAAGATGATAGATCGACCCAAAATGGGATTTGGTATTCCTATATATGATTGGCTTCGTGATGATCTTAAGTATCTTATTCAAGATCATCTATCTGTGAATTATATAGAAAAGCAGGGGGTGTTTGATGTTAAAGAAATTCAGAGCCTTACACAACGTTTTTTCTCAGAGTCAGAGAAATCCATTTGTGCACAAATAAAGAAAAAGATATTTGGTGACAGGTTTAAATTACACAAAGATGGTTACGTTGAACGGACAATCTGGCATTTAATCATATTTCAATTATGGTATGTCAAATATATGAATGATGAAAGCTAAGGTACCAACACAATTTGAGAGCACACCTAGTGTTCCTTATTTAGATGCCGTATCTGAAATGGAGCACTATGTGGAGGCTATTATTCATGAAAAAGTACATGATAAAGTTTGGTTTTTAGAACATGAACCTGTGTATACAAAAGGATCAAGCGCTAAGGAAGAGGATCTTCTAGACCCAATTTTTCCAGTATATGGAACAGGTCGTGGCGGCCAATTTACTTATCATGGGCCTGGGCAGCTGATGGTTTATTGTATGTTTGATTTGCACCATTACAAGAAAGATATAAAAGCCTATATTCAAGCATTAGAAGAATGGGTGATTAGTTTTTTAAAAGACCTTGATATTGAAGCATTTATTCGCCCGGGTCGTGTTGGTGTATGGGTTATGCATAAGGGGATGGAGAAAAAAATTGCCGCCATTGGTGTTCGTGTAAGAAAATGGGTCACATGGCATGGGTTTTGCCTAAATATAGATCCTGATCTGTCTCACTACAAAGGAATTGTACCTTGCGGTATTAAAAATTATGGCGTGACGTCTTTAGCAGAATTGGGTGTGCAAATATCACGTAAAAATGCGGAAAATATGCTGCAGGCTTTGTTTTGCAAGATAGAAATTTAATAGGGTTTCAAATAGTTACATATAGGGCAGGGGGTCAATATTAACGCCGTTTTTATACAGTTCAAAGATTACTTCAGAATCTTTTTCAACCCACGCAATGGGAAGCCCTGGTTTAATAAGATCACCAACTTTGCAATATGTGCCTTCTAGTCCCCAAAATACGATCTGAAAGGGGTTGTACTGTAAGATAAGCGCATTACGTCCCGATATTGTCCCAGAATAGACAACAACAGCATCCATCGGCGCTTTACAGAAGCTGCCTTCTGTCACAATCAGTTTTCCTTGTGTCGTATTTAGGTTTGAAAGTGTCATAGTTAAAGGGCAATTTAAGGGGCGCATAATATTTAAACTAACCTCCTCACCATCTGTTAGTTGGAGCGCTAGTAGAGCACGTAAAATTTCATTCAGGTCTGATGCGTGGTGTTTTTTAAGAGCAGATTCCACGGCCTTGATAAAAACAAAATCCTCCTGAAATAGAGATTGAATTTTCTTTACGAGTGTATGACGTGTTAATTTTGTCTTTTCAATTTCTTGTATTTTCCTTAGTGAGTCAGTATGTTTATTACGCAAGGCTAAATATTTGTGGAAAAAAGATAGTAAATTTTTTTGTTGATTTGTCATTGTTTTATTAAGATGGCCAACAACAGACAGTGTTTGCCATAAGTTTTTAGATGCTGAGGGTGCTGCTAAAATGGCAGCACCTTTAGAATACTCACTAAACTGGTACAGCTTACCTATTAAATCTGTGAGTTGTTTTTGATGAAGTCGAACATGCTGTTCGTGTTTTTTCAATTGAACAGTAATATCTTTTAAGTTCACCAGCTCAACTTCTTTAATGCTGCTATTTTTTTCAAATTTTTGAACAAGCGCAATGATTTGCTCTTGTGATAGCTTTTTATTTTTCTCTGCTGTTAGATAGAGCGTGGATGTTAGGAAAAAAGTAAGTATAAAAAAATTTTTAAGCATAAAGTATATCTTCATATAAGTAGCGATTTTCCTGTCATTTCTTCAGGTTTATTGATTTTCATTAATGTTAAAATTGTCGGTGCAATATCAGACAGTGAACCATTAACCCTTAAATTATAAACATTTTTATCTATAATAAGAAAGGGGACTTTGTTTGTTGTATGCGCTGTGTGTGGCTGGTTGTTTTCTGTGTCGGTTAACTGTTCTGCATTACCGTGATCTGCAGTAATAATCATTACCCAATTATTCGCTATACATATCTTTGACAGTTTATGAATATAAGTATCTAGTGAGGATATGGCTTTTAATATAGCGTCCTTTTTCCCTGTGTGGCCAACCATATCTGCATTGGCAAAATTTAAAACGATTAGGTCTTGTGTATTGTTTTGAATGGCATCTGCAGTATATTCATACACTTCTTTAGCAGACATTTCTGGCTTTAAATCATAGGTTGCAACTTTAGGTGATGGGATAAGTTTATGATCTTCAAGGGGGGATATAGTTTCTGTTCCTCCATTAAAAAAATAGGTAACATGCGGATATTTTTCTGTTTCCGCTATGCGCAGTTGCCGTAGCTTATTTTGGCTCATAACCTGACCTAAAGATTTGTCATTATTGTTCGGCGCAAGCAAAGACTTAAGGCGTGAATTTTGCATAAGATTTTGTGAATATGCATTCATGCCCAAAACATGTGAAAATTTTGTTTTTTGTTCACGCTTGAAATCTTTAAAATCAGGTAGTAAAAGGGCATTTAAAATTTGGCGTACACGATCAGATCTGAAATTGGTCATCCATAACGCATCTGCATCATGCATGCCTGTATACTGAATGGCGCAAGCTGGTTTTATGAATTCATCATTAACACCCTTATCATAGGAATCTTGAATATACTTTAGTGGGTTATTAAAAGTTGGTGCTTGTGCGAGTGTTGCTGCATTGTAAAAGTGTTCAATTCGGTCCCACCTGTTATCTCGGTCCATTCCAAAATACCTGCCCGATATTGTTGCTAGCATAAAATGATCAGAATCTTGAAACCGATCAAGGATCTTTTTTATATATATTTGAGCAGATTGAGGCGGCGTATCTCTGCCATCTAAAAAAGCATGAAAGGCAACTTTTACTTTTTTGACGTTAACAAGATAGTTAATGATTTCTTCTATGTGGTCTTGATGTGCGTGTATACCACCAGGAGATAGAAGCCCCATAACGTGGCATGTTGTGTTTGTTTTTTTAAGATGTTCTGTACAGAGTTGGATATTTTTGTTTTTAAATAGTTCTCCGGATTGGATAAGATCTGAAATTTTAATAAGGTCTTGCTTAATAACACGGCCAAGGCCAATTGTGGCGTGTCCAACTTCAGAATTTCCCATTTGCCCATTAGGTAGACCAACCGCTGTTCCAGATGCCTCCAGTGTTGTATAAGCATATTTTTGTGTAAGATCTTTAAAGTGTATGCCAGCATCATGTATGGGATTATTAGTCGCTTCAGAAGAAGCCCCCCAACCATCTAGTATACATAGTAGAACAGGCTTTGACATGCTTTATGATATCTTCGTAAAGGTTGGTCTTCCTTTAAAGGTAACATCACCGTTAATATCATTCATTTTAAAACCGATCGCCTTAATGTGTGTATCGCCTTTTATGCAATCAACAGCTTCTTTTCCTTCAGCGTAGCCCTTGGCTAGATATACTTTTGCGCTGTTTGTTTTTAAGTCTAAATTATCACTTGTTTTTAAATGTACGTTTCCTGTAAGTGTAGCAATTTTTTGTGTTTTTTTAAAAATAAGATGGTCAGCATAAAGTGTGATCGTCTTTTTGTTCACTAAAGTGATAAATAATGTTGTTTCCTTTAGTACATATTCGTTTTCAGAGATGACCTTTAGGTTTTTTGCCGAAACGCTATATATGACACCTTTATGATCTGTCCCTTGATAGTTAATGTTTTGAGCGCCATTTTGAATAAGGTCTAAGGCCGATGAAACCGTCGTTTTTTCTAGCTTTTGTTGAACAGCTGGCCAAAAGACAACAAAAAGAGCTACAAAAATTGAACCCGCTAGCAATAAATTACGAATAGAATGTTTTTTTTTCACGTGAATAAAGCCTTACTATTTTTTATCGTTTAACTGTGTGTTGATGATTTGTCCAATACCTGGAAGTATGCTTTTTTTCTGTTGGGGTAAAGATCTACCACCAATTCTTAGGAACCCAACTCCAAATAAGACAACCATGACAGAAATTATGATAATCAAAATAACAATATTTTGTTGTCTTTTGTTTTTGTCCATTGTCTAACCTTATTTGTAAGAGCTCAAGGTTCCATCATTCGATAGTAAAAAGTAATTACCGTTCACAACGATAGGACCACTTTGTACTTTTTGATCTGTATCATAAGATTTTAGCAGTTTGCCATCTTGAGCACAGATATATAATAATTCGCCGTGTGAAGTTGTAATTAATATTTTGCCGCCAACCAGTAGAGGTGCTGAAAAATTTAATTTTGCAGTACTATCTGTTGTTTTATAAGCCTGTAGATTGATTGAGTATTTTGGTTTTCCTGTTTTTTTATTCATACAAATAAGTTCATCAAGATCGCTTACAACAAATAAAAAGTCTCCAATTACGAGTGGTGTATGAATACTGCCTATATTTTGCTGCCAATTTCTATTGCCTGTTTTTATGTCTGTTGCAACCATTTTGCCGCCATGACTGATAACATAGACAATATTACCATCTATAACCGGGCTTGCTACAATGTGAGTAATGCTAGATACCGTATCTGAACGTAAAGCTGCAGTTAGTGTATCTGACCATAAAACATCACCGGTGTTTGTATTCAGAGCGTAGTATTCACCTGAAGAATACGCACCAATTACAGTTGATCCGTTAACTGCAGGGTTTGCACCGCCTAAAATAGCTGAAAATTCATTGATTCCCTGGTGTCTCCACAATATTTTTCCTGTCGCTATATCAAGTGCTATCAATTCATTTGATACAGTTAAAACATATGCTTTTCCGGCGTGTGCTGTTGCGCCAATACGGATAGGGGCCTCGACATTGACTTGCCATAACTGTGTGCCGTCTGTTGTTCTTAGAGCTGCTATGTCTCCGGAGGAAGAGGTTGCTATAAGCGTGTTTTTCTCAATCGCTAAGCCACCAGCTAATGTATTATCTTGCTGCTTTGATGCCTGTGTCGACCATGCGGCCGTACCATCAGTTTGATTAATGGCAGACATGTTTCCAGTCGTATCCATTGTAAAAACGTGTGTGTTGTTTGCAACCATATTCGGCATTAAGCTTAACCCTGAAGATATACCTCTACCAATAGAGACGTCCCAACGTAATGTTGAGGCTTCTTGTGCTGCTATATTTAAATTTTCGCCTGAAACTGGCCAGTTTGTGTTTTTGACTGGGGCCGAGAAGTTAATGTTTTTTTTACCCAGTAACGGACATGGCTTAAATGTTCCAGATGCAATAAAATTTTCACGTTTCCCTTTTAGGGGGGCTTTTTGTGTTGTGCAAGACGACAGTAAACAAAGTGCAGATGTTGTTAGTAAAAAAAATTTCATTGTATAGAACCTATTTCTTTTTTAAGATGCTTAGTTTTGAAGCAATAATTTGAGTCATAAGTTGTGCACGCAGTTTAAGTGCGTTTGGTGTGTCTTTATCTTGCGCTAAGCTTAAGAATACTTCAGCAGCGTCAGAATATGCTGCAATTTTATGTAAAATAACACCTTTTAATTCTAGGGCTAAATAGTACCAAGTGCCTTTTTCTTTAATAAGCGCGTCTAAGCGTAAGCGGATCATATCTAGTGCTTTATCAGATCCATTTAAGCTATTGATCTCATGTCCAAAACGTAAGATTTCTGCAAGCTCACGATACATTTTGTCAACATTGGTATCTTTTTCTATTTTGTGAAAGATAAGAACAGCTTCTGCTGTTGATTCTTTTGTTGCTTGCTTTAACAGTGTGCCTGCTTGGCTAAACTGGCTTAGTGTTTTGTAAAATCCGGAACCATTCTCAGATAAATCTTTCAAAATTGTAAGTGCATCTTTTAGGTTGTTTGATGCAATGAAATTTTGCGCAGCAATAAATTTATCAGATGTTGCTAAAGTTAATTTGTTGTAGTGGTTTTTATATAATGTGTGTGCGACCGCAGCGCCCAGAATAATAGTGCAAACAAATATAGCTTGCTTACCATATTTTTTCCAGTACTTTTCTATTTTGGCTTGACGTATGTCCTCTTGGACATCATTCATAAATTCATCAAATTTTTGCATTTTACCATGTCATTTTTTACAATATTGTTTAAGTATAGCAAAAACTCAATTTTATATGTAGAGGAAAAATTCCTTCGTACGCCCGCTGCTATTTTTATAAGTTTATGCTAGTCTGATGTATATAATAGATATTTTTTGCATATTAATGGTAGAACAGGAACAAAAAAAACGTAAGACCACAATAAATTTTGGGCCGCAGCATCCAGCCGCGCACGGAGTTTTGCGTTTGTTGCTTGATCTTGATGGCGAAATTGTTGAACGTGCCGATCCGCATATTGGCTTTTTGCACCGTGGTACTGAAAAACTAATAGAGCATAAAACATATTTGCAAGCTATTCCGTATATGGATAGGCTTGATTACGTAGCGCCTATGAACCAGGAACATGCGTTTGTCTTAGCAGCTGAACGCTTGCTTACAATTAAGGCGCCTGAACGTGCGCAGTATATACGTGTATTATTTTCTGAATTAACGCGTATTTTAAATCATCTTTTAAATATTGGAACTTTTGCCCTAGATATTGGGGCTATGACGCCGTTTTTATGGATGTTTGAAGAACGCGAACATATTATGAATTTTTATGAACGTGCATCTGGATCACGCATGCACGCTGCCTATTTTCGTGTGGGCGGTGTTCATCTAGATTTACCTAATGATGGGATTTTAGAAGATATTCAGCATTTCATCAATAGATTGCCAAAATGTTTGGATGATGTTGAGGATTTGCTAACAGAAAACCGTATTTTTAAAATGCGTACCGTTGATATAGGTATTGCAACCTTTGATCAAGCGATAGAGTGGGGCTTTTCAGGACCCATGCTTAGGGCTAGTGGTCATGTTTGGGATTTGCGCAAACAAGACCCTTATGAAAATTATGCAGAATTTGATTTTGATATTCCAATTGGGAAAAAGGGTGATTGTTACGATCGTTATTTAGTACGTATGGAAGAAATGCGCCAATCATTACGTATTATACAACAGTGTTTAGATCGCATTCAAGACGGTCCTGTGATGATTGACGATCCACAAATTGCACCACCAAAACGACCCGCTATTAAAAAGAATATGGAAGAACTTATTCATCATTTTAAGCTTTATACAGAAGGTTTTAATGTGCCTAAAGGTGAAATTTATGCAGCTGTTGAAGCACCCAAAGGTGAATTTGGTATTCATTTAATTTCAGATGGCAGTAATAAACCGTACCGTTGTAAAATTAGGGCGCCAGGGTTCCCGGCACTGCAGGCATTAGATATGTTATCTAAAGGGCATTTACTATCTGATGTTGTATCAATTATTGGGTCATTAGATATCGTGTTTGGGGAAATTGACAGATGAATACACAAATACCATTCACATTCCATGCACATAATATAACAAAAGCAGATAAATATATAAGTAAATATCCGGCAGGGCAGGAACGTAGCGCTATTAAAGCCTTATTAGATTTGGCGCAACGACAAGAAGATGCTGATGGTTCAAAGGGCTGGTTGTCAAATGCGAAAATTGAGTACGTTGCAAATTTTTTAAAAATGCCTGTTGTTCAGGTTTATGAAGTTGCCAGCTTTTACACCATGTTTAATTTAAAACCCGTTGGAACGCATCATATCAAAGTGTGTGGCACAGTGCCCTGTTGTTTGGTTGGGTCTGAAGATGTTCGAAAAACATGCGAAGATGAACTTAATATTAAAGTGGGTGAAACCACCAAAGATAATATGTTTACTTTGAATGAAGTTGAATGTTTGGGTGCTTGTGTGAATGCGCCTGTTGTTCAAATTGGTGATGATTACTTTGAAGATTTAAATACAGAGAGCACGATACTTATTATTAATAATTTAAAACACGGTAAGCCAATTAAGCCTGGCTCTTATAAGCAAAACGTTAAATAAAGAACCTGATTATGCTTGATACAAAAGACAGAATTTTTACGAATCTTTATGGGGAACAGTCGCCGCACTTAAAGGCAGCACAAAAACGAGGCGACTGGGATAGAGTGAAAGATATTGCATCTTTAGGTTCGGAAAAAATCATTGAAAATATTAAAGCGTCCGGGCTTCGTGGGCGCGGTGGTGCTGGTTTTTCAACAGGTATGAAGTGGTCTTTTATACCTAAGAATTCAGAACTGCCCGTTTATTTAGTTGTGAACGCAGATGAAAGTGAACCTGGAACCTGTAAAGACCGTGATATATTGCGTAACGAACCACATAAGTTATTAGAAGGGTGCTTATATGCAAGTATCGCGATTGGTGCCCATACATGTTATATATATGTGCGCGGTGAATATTACCGTGAAGCTGAAATTTTACAGCAAGCGATTGATGATGCATATGACGCCGGTTTGATTGGTAAAAATGCTGCTAAATCTGGTTGGGATTTAGATATTTATATTCAACGTGGTGCAGGGGCCTATATTTGTGGTGAAGAATCAGCGCTTCTTGAAAGTTTAGAAGGGCGTAAAGGTCAGCCGCGCTTGAAACCCCCATTTCCTGCAATCATTGGGTTATATGGTTGCCCTACAATTGTAAATAATGTTGAAAGTATAGCTGTTGTCTCTACAATTTTACGACGTGGCCACGAATGGTTTGCCAGTATTGGACGCGCGAATAATACGGGTACCAAAATTTTCTGTATATCGGGTCATGTGCATAATCCTTGTACTGTTGAAGAATCAATGGGGATCCCTTTAAAAGAATTAATAGGAAAACACGCTGGTGGTGTACGCGGTGGTTGGAATAATTTAAAAGCTGTTATCCCTGGTGGGGCTTCGTGCCCCATGATTCCAAAAGAAATTTGCGATACGGTTATCATGGATTTTGATGCCCTTAAAGAAGTGCAAACAGGGCTTGGTACGGCTGCTGTTATTGTGATGGATCAATCCGCTGATTTAATTAAAACAATTGCGCGTCTTAGTAAGTTCTATATGGTTGAAAGTTGTGGGCAGTGTTCCCCATGCCGAGAGGGTACAGGGTGGATGTGGCGTATGATGGAACGTCTTGTTTTAGGTGAGGCTTCAGAGGATGATATAGATCACTTACTAGAAGTTACAAAAAAAGTTGAAGGGCATACAATTTGCGCCTTAGGTGATGCCGCAGCGTGGCCCATTCAGGGGCTTGTTCGTCATTTTAGGGGCGACATTGAATCTAGAATTAGAAGTCGTAGTTTAATTTAGTTAATACACCATGTTGATTCAGTATATTAAGTTTAGCTATTCTAAACATCCAATCATTTTCATCTTCTGTATTACTTGTCTGAAACATTTCTTCCATTGCGTTAAGTTCTTTTAGTATTTCCGTAATGGGGTCGTCTTCCACTTGAATTGGTTCATCTTTATGTGGCAAAGGTAAAATCAATATATCATCTTCTGCTAAAATGGAGGTGACTTGCAAAGGATATCCTGGAGTGTACTCTATGCCTAAACCAAGACTTAAAATATAGTCCATAATCAGTTTAATATCGTAGTCGCCTTCAAGCTTTCCTGTTACATAAGCACTTAAAACACTGTGCAGCGCGTAACATTCTTGTCGACCTTTTTTACGCTGTTCATCCATAGCATAATTAATGGCGGGGACAGAAAATGGTTTTGATGGTGCTAATTCATGTTGGCTTAAGACCGACAGAAGGAGGGCTTGGTCATCTTGCGCCAATAACAAACTAGGGACAAAAAGAATGCCAATAACAAATTTAAATATATGCTGCATTTTAATATTTTTAGTCAGATAAACTAGCTATAGTATAAAAATATTTTTATTAAAAAACTGTTAAGATCGAACGATGTTTATTCTGGATCAGATAAGCCTAAATGCTTTAATACCGATATAGGAACCCATTGCATAAGATCATAGTTGGATTTTTGTAGAGGTTTTAATGCTTCCTGTGCTTCTTAAACGATAACACTTTGCTTGTGTGTGGTGATGAAATCGCACCCGTTTCTGTAACACAAGAGCCCTGAAACTTCATACACAATAGTACGTGTTGCCAAATATAGTCAGGTAATGTTTTTTGTTCTTCAGCGTTATGCTTAAGCAAGTTAAATGTTGCATAAGGTGTATATGTTGTTGAGCTATCTATGTCAATTATATTACCTTTTGCATCAAGATATGCGCTGTGCCAATTTTTATTTATACGTAGCGCTGGTTCTGGTGAAAAATCTATGGATAAGGGCCCTAATGGAGCTGTTGCGCTATTCCAAATTGTAATAGGTGTCGGCCGCCCTTTTTCTTTATTAGTCATCGAAAAACATATCAGTGGAAAAAGTATTATGGCAAAAGAGTATTTCAAAATCATTGTTATCTATCAAGAAAAGTCTATTTTTTAATGATATCAAAAAATGTTAAATTGAGTAATAGCTACACAAGAACATTTTCTCGCATTACCAGTATAAATAAGGTAAAATCGACAAAAGCTTGTTATTTTATAAGGTATAGGTATGAATCATCAAATCAGTGTTCGTGGTGCCCGTGAACATAATCTAAAGAACATTAATGTTGATTTGCCGCGCGATAAGTTTATTGTCATCACAGGTTTGTCTGGTTCAGGGAAGTCTTCCCTTGCCTTTGATACAATTTATGCTGAGGGTCAACGCCGTTATGTTGAAAGCTTATCATCTTATGCCCGTCAGTTTTTAGAATTGATGCAAAAGCCGGATGTTGATTCTATTGAAGGTTTAAGCCCAGCTATTTCGATTGAACAAAAAACAACGTCTAAAAACCCCCGTTCTACGGTTGGTACGGTGACTGAAATTTATGATTATTTAAGGTTATTGTTTGCGCGTGTTGGTACGCCGTACTCACCAGCAACAGGAAAACCAATTGAAGCACAAACAGTATCACAAATGGTTGATCGTATTTGTGCACTTAAAGAAAAACAAAAAATTCTTTTACTGGCACCGATCATTCGCAACCGCAAAGGTGAGTATAAAAGAGAAATTGTAGAGCTTAAAAAACAAGGGTTTCAACGTCTTAAAATTAATGGAGTGGTGTATGATATTGACGACACACCAGAGCTTAAGAAAACATTTAAACACAATATTTCTGTTGTTGTTGATAGGCTAAGCATTCCAGAAGAAATAACAAAAGAATTCCAATCACGTGTGGCAGACTCTGTTGAGACGGCTTTGAAATTAACGGATGGTCTTGCTGAAGCTGAATGTCATGACACAAAAGAAATTCTGACTTTTTCATCTAAATTTTCATGTCCAGTATCTGGCTTTACATTACCGGAGGTCGAGCCGCGTCTTTTCTCTTTTAACTCTCCCTTAGGTGCTTGTCCTACTTGTGCCGGTCTTGGAAAAGAAATTCTGTTTTCAGAAGAACTTGTTGTTCCAGACAGATCTTTATCGTTAAGTGGTGGTGCTATAGCCCCTTGGTTTAATGAAAAAAAATCTGGTCGTTTTGAAAAAGATACAGCATCATACTACACACAAATATTAGATTCTATAGCCAATCATTTTGGTGAATCTACAGATATGCCGTTTGATAAGTTGCCTGCATCCTTTCAAAAAGTTGTGTTATATGGAACCGATGACATGATCACATTCAAGCAATCAAGTGCGTTCCGTAGTAAAAACACCAGTAAAACATTTGAAGGGGTTATACCCAGTTTAACGCGTCGCTATAGATCAACTGACAGTGACTGGGTGCGCGATTATTTAAAACGCTATCAGCACGAGCATGAATGTTCTGCTTGTCATGGTAAACGTTTAAACGCGATGCCTTTATCGATTAAAATAAATGGCAAAACAATTTCAGACGTCTGTGAAATGTCTATTGGCAAAACACAAGAATGGTTCCGAGATCTCGATTTATCGACAAAAAATAAAACAATTGCAGAACGCATTTTAAAAGAACTGAATAGCCGTTTGAAATTTTTAGTTGATGTTGGGTTGGACTATTTATCATTTTCCAGAACAGCAGGTACATTATCTGGGGGTGAAAGCCAGCGCATTCGTTTAGCGTCCCAAATTGGATCTGGTTTAACGGGTGTTCTATACGTTTTAGATGAACCCTCTATTGGCTTACATCAACGCGATAACGACCGCTTATTAGAAACCATTAAACACCTTCGCGATATTGGCAATACGGTAGTGGTTGTTGAACACGACGAAGACGCTATTCGCGCTGCCGATTATTTAATAGATATGGGCCCTGCAGCTGGCCGCCACGGCGGTAATATTATTGCCCAGGGCACACCGGAAGAAGTTATCAACAATCCAAAAAGTGTTACAGGACAATATTTAAAGGGGGAAAAATTTATTCCTATTTCAAAAAAACGCCGTAAAGGAACTGGAAAAAAAATTGTCATTAAGGGTGCTACCGCAAATAATCTGCAAAATGTAGATGCAGAATTTTTGCTTGGCACATTTACCTGTGTGACGGGTGTTTCTGGTAGTGGTAAATCTTCTCTTGTGATAGAGACACTGTATAAAGCAGTTGCAAAAGAACTGAATAATGCGCAAGGTATCCCAGGGTATTACGAATCATTAAAGGGGTTAGAGCATATCGATAAGATTATTGATATTGATCAATCCCCAATTGGCCGAACGCCACGATCAAACCCAGCAACCTATGTTGGGTGTTTTACCCCAATTCGAGAATGGTTTGCAACCTTGCCTGATGCAAAGGCCAAAGGATATACGCCGGGTCGTTTTTCTTTCAACGTTAAAGGTGGGCGCTGTGAAGCTTGTCGCGGGGATGGTATGGTAAAAATTGAAATGCACTTTTTACCAGATGTGTATGTTCAATGTGATCAGTGCCAAGGTAAGCGCTATAACCGCGAAACCTTAAGTGTGACGTACCGCGACAAAACAATTGCTGATATTTTAGATATGACAGTAGATGAGGCAGTAGAATTTTTCCATGCGCAAACACAAATTAAAGATAAATTAAAAACTTTGCAAGAAGTTGGGCTTGGCTATATTCATGTTGGCCAACAAGCAACGACCCTTTCTGGTGGTGAAGCACAGCGTGTAAAATTGGCGAAGGAACTATCGCGTAGATCCACTGGGAAAACCCTGTATATTTTAGATGAACCAACAACAGGGCTACATTTTGAAGATATTAGAAAATTGTTAGAGGTTCTGCATCGTATTGTTGATCAAGGGAATACGGTGATTGTGATTGAGCACAACTTAGAAGTGATCAAGACAGCCGATCAAATAATTGATGTTGGCCCTGAAGGGGGATCCGGCGGTGGCACTATTGTGGCACACGGTACACCGGACGTTGTCTGTAAAAATAATAAAAGCTATACTGGTCAGTATTTAAAACCCTATTTGTAAAGAGATCAATCATGACAACAAGTCGAAATATTTCTTCTAATTATGCCTTAACCACAAATGAAGAAGGTTCAAAAGCGCTTGATATTCAACAAAGCATTCTTTCTGATGAAACGTATAAACAGCTCATAAAGGCAGGGTTGGCTCCTGGTATGAATGTTTGGGAGTACGGGTGCGGAAATGGCGCCATGGCGTGCGAATTATCCCATATTGTGGGGTATCGAGGGGCTGTTACTGCAATTGATCAAAGTACGGAACAACTTGATCGTGTGTCATCATTAGCAACAGAAAGAGGTTTGTATAATATCACCGCACGTCCAGAAAACTTAGATACATTTATGCCGCCTGTACATCAAGCTGACTTTGTTTTTGGCCGCTATATTTTGATGCATTTACAAAACCCGAAAAATGTATTAAAAAACATTTATTCGCGGTTATTAAAACCTAATGGTATAGCTCTTTTTGGAGAAACATGTTGGGACGAGACTTATACTGAGGGGAAATATTTAGATGAATTTGTGCGTTTCAGGCAGTCTGTCATCCAGCTTGGTCACAAAAAAGGCGTAGATTATAATTTGGGTGCAAAGTTGACTTCAGCTATGGCAGAACTGAATTTTAAGTCTGTCCAAGAGGAAAAAGTGAATTTTTTGTATAGTGGAAAAACCTTTGTTGATTTGTGGTCTATCCGCTTGAAAGAGCTAAGCTCTGAACTTGTTGAAAAAAAATGTGCTTCAAAAAAGGAAATTGAACAGTGGTTTAGTATAGCTGATGAACTTGCAAAAAATCCCGGTAATATTGTGATGCACGCACCTATGTATTACGTATCTGGTACAGTATAACTGTAATATCATAAAGAAAGAAAATGGTGGGCGCCGTAGGAATCGAACCTACGACCTACTGATTAAGAGTCAGCTGCTCTACCAACTGAGCTAGGCGCCCGATAAGATTGATTATAACAATTTCATTTATTCTTGTCTATATAACCAGGTGAAATATTGAGTGTATTTTTCCTATCTGGTTGAGTTTTAGGTTGATTGTATATTGGTTTACTATACACAGCGATCATTTCTAGGCAGCT
>CAZTIE010000004.1:11933-23549 GCA_964613645.1 uncultured Verrucomicrobiales bacterium | reverse complement strand
CTGGTTCAGCAATATTTAGTTTAAGGTGTTGCACTTCAGTTTAGAACAGGGGTTCTCCTGCTTCCATGATACGTTTATTAGAGTACAGCTCTGGATTACTTGCCAATAAGGCAATATTGAGCCCTTTTTTGGATGGCA
The DNA here is from genome assembly GCA_964613645.1 of uncultured Verrucomicrobiales bacterium. Classification (GTDB taxonomy): domain Bacteria; phylum Pseudomonadota; class Alphaproteobacteria; order Paracaedibacterales; family UBA11393; genus UBA11393. The sequence goes on along the minus strand of CAZTIE010000004.1, from coordinate 23,411 downwards.
TGACATTTTTATAGTAAGTTTGCACGTCTCTGTCATTATAGGTGCCGAGTAAAAACGATTGATTAGGATCTATTAATATTTTTTCTTTCAGAGCCTCACGGCCTAATAACATTCTATATCCCATTGCATCACGATTTGTTAGGGTAACCTCAATTTCCCATGTTTCTTGGCCAAATGTAATGGGGGTACTAATAACAATACGCTTTTCTTTTTCTCCCGAAGAACTTTTTACGTCCCGTTTATCAATAACCTGCGCCCTGCAATTTTGTATAATTTTTCTATTATCTTGAATGGGATGAATATCAAATGTGACGTATTTAATGCCATGCTCTTCAAAAACATAAATATTAAAAGCATGAAGCGAAGACGTTTTGGCACCAGAGTCAACCCTTGCTTTAATAGCTGGAAGGTTTAAATTGTGTAAAGAACACCATTCTTCTTTACCTATAATAATTTTTTTAGTCACAAAATAAGTTGTTTAAAGTTCTTTTTATATCGTAATCATAAAGTATAACAGACAGCAATAGATATTAAGATTCATCTTCAATGCGCGGATCAATTTCAGATACAACAATTGTTGTTTGGGGATGTGGCATAAAATCGTCTTCTTGAGTCGACGCAGCAGAGTGTGTCCTTCTATAGAACATGTAAATCGTGGTTGGAATGGATATCAATAACAGAAACAGCAAAAAACCATTAACTGGAATATAAAAAGACATGATACCACAAACTAGGGGGCCCACAGCTGCACCTACGCTATATATAAGCAATAAGGCTTGTGTTGCAGACACAATACTATTGTCATTGATCGTGTCGCAAGCATGCGAAATTGAAATGGGATAAATTGCAAAGGTTAATCCCCCTAAAACAAAAAATAATATCATACCAATAGAGGAAGGAATCGAGAAAAAAACAATACTACCAACAATAAGCGACGATAAGAAAAATAAGGATCCAATAACTGTACGTCGCTCGATCGTGTCTGATATTCGTCCCAGGGGATACTGTAAAGCCATACCACCAAATATGGTGGCAAACATCATGTAACCAATCATCGCTTTAGAATAATGATTCTGTGCCAGATAAATTGGCAATAAACCATAAATAGCACCTAAGATAAGACCTGAGGAAAAGCTACTGATAATACTTGAACGCGATTTGATAAAAAGCATTTTAAAATCTAAGGGAACGGCTTCTTCAATTTTAGGTGACGGAATATGGGTAACCGATAATGGAAAAATAGATAATATACAGCAGATTCCAGCTAACAAAAACAAGGTAACAGGTATACTTAAATCGGCCTGCATAAAAAGCTGTCCTATGGCTTGCGCTCCATACAAAGTAATCATATAAAAAGCGAGAACCCGGCCTCTGTTCTTGATAGAAGAAACGGACAATAACCAACTTTCAATCACAACATATAACCCAGAAAGACAGATACCAATAATAAAACGTAAGACAAACCAAACGTACATATTCTCAATCACACCATGCAAAAGCGTGATAATTGAAAGTATCGATCCAAAGGCACAAAATGCTCGTATATGGCCGACTCTTAAAATAAATTTTTCAGACTTAAAAGCACCGATCATAACCCCTATATAATTTATGGTTGACATACTGCCAATGAGAATCGGATTCATACCTTTTATGTTCATCAAAAAAGTAACAAAGGTTGTCAAAAAACCAATTGAGACGCTAAACAAAAAAAGGCTGGTTAGGGGGGATATAAAGTTATTGGTTTTTATCATACGACAATCTAAAAAAATATAAGTGTATTATATGAACACTGCTTTATTTAAATTGTCAATAAGGCAGTATACAGTTAGCTATCTTTAGTGTACCTGAAAAGACAAACAATCTGTAGGAAAAATATAGAAAAACAGAATCCCGGTTATTGAAATGGGTGGTTAATCAAAAAAACCTACTCTATTTTCACTTTCCGCTATGATAAAAAAGTACAAGTTCTTTATTTTCAGCCCTTATTTTAAGTTTCCACGATGGAACCATGCTTTTAAAATTGTCATATGATGGTCTGCGTGCAACGGCCCAAAAGGGTTTTCCTGAAGCAGGTCCAAATTCTTTAATAAAACGACCCTTTGTTAACATCCATTCATGTGTTTTTGGGGCCTCCGTATCCATACCATATTCAAGTTCGCTAATGGCATCCACACACGTAATAGGTGCTGTTTTTGTATAAACAGGCAGGTCTTGAAAATAAGAATCTAAAGAGACAATCGTATCCCCTACCCGCTTTTCAGCATTAATAATTTCGGCAAAGGGCTTAACAGACGTTTTTTGAATAGTTGGCGCTATGAAATTTGTTAAAACAATCAGCGCTATGGAGCATAAAAACAGGACAAAAAGTCGTCTATTAAAATTTTTCAAAATAAGAGAAGCAATCCCGCCTATAAAAAAAAGTCCAACTTGTGGCTCGTAAGTAGGAGCGCTATGAACGGCCATACTAGTATCCCGGTTCTTCATGGCTGATTCCACCGTATCTTCTGATAAAGCATGCGTTGAGGGTGACTGAATCGTTTCATCCAGTGCAGAATCAATTTTTTCACCATATTGGGATGCTAAGCACAAGATACTAGAAACAATAAAAAAGATAGACATCAGCCCTACAGGCGGTAGAATGTCTTCGTTACCCTTCAAAAAATCGAAGTTAATATATGTAAGTAAAACACCTGCAATACCTAAGACAAGTAACAATATCATACCCAATGTTAACGTCCAGTGGCGCTTCTCATTATTTATGATCTGTGCTAACCCCATACCGGCAAGCCCTGCTAATGGAATAAGTGCAGGTAGTATATAGGGTATAAGTTTTGAATTTCCAATAGAGTAAAACCCAACAGTCCAAGATGCCCAAAGCACTAAGTATAGGGTTAAAGGTTTGTATTTTTTAAGACCTTCTTGAATGCCTTTAAGAGCAATAAACGTCCATGGTAATAGACCAAGTGCTACAAAAGGAATGAAGAACCAAAATGGTTTATAGCGCCCATGAACAGATGTTGTATAGCGTAAAAAATGTTCTACATAAAAATATTTATTTAAAAAGTCAGGATTAGCCTTATACGCAAAATAATGCCACGGAACAACAATGGCTAAAAACAGCAGAATAACCGTTGGTAAATATAATGGAAGTAGGTTTTTCCAATTTTTTGTAAGGGTTAGCCATATCACAAAAACGGGGCCTGTCACAGCAAGAATGACAATACCTTTTGTTAATATACCAAGTCCAAGTGCCGTTGACAGGCCGTAATACCATAAGCGTTTATGGAGGCGATCACCCGTTGAAATAGCCTGGTAAAAACAAAAATAAGCCAAGCTAATAAAAGCAGTTAGCGGCATATCTAAAATAATAAGGCGGCTTAAAAAATAATATAAGGGCGAAATAGCCAAAATGACACTACTATATAGTGCCGTTTTCTGGTCTGTATTGTTACGCATCAGTACATACAGAACCAGCACACCTAAGAAGGCAAACAACGCTATACTGAAGCGCATGCTTTGTTCATCCATACCGATGTATTTAATAACGGCAGACTGTATCCAATACATAAGGGGTGGCTTTTCAAAGTACTTCATGGCATTTAGGCGGGGTGTTATATAGTCACCACTTTCAACCATTTCACGTGGAATTTCTACATATCTACCTTCATCAGGGTTAGCAAAGGGTCTTCCCCCATCAAGATTAATGCAAAATAAAGCAAAAATGCCTGCTAAAACCCAAAAACAATAGTTTTTTTTATTAAAAAACACGTTGATCATATGCTAAAGGAATTTCCACAACCACATTTAGAAGATGCATTAGGGTTTGTAATAACAAATTGAGAAGCTGTTAAGTCTTCAATATAGTCAACCTCAGAACCATCAATAAAACCAAGGGATATTTCATCAGCCACAACCGTTGCACCTTGATGTATAAAAGATACATCTTTTTCTTGCGGTGTATCATCCAGCTTAATATCGTACTGAAATCCTGAACATCCCCCACCATCAACCGTGATGCGTAAAAACAAAGAAGCATTTTTATCTTTTTTTTTCAAATAATTAATCTGCGTTGCCGCAGCATCTGAAATTGTTAGTCCTGACATAGTGTTTCATATCAATAAATATTTAATATACTCACTATATCATATCGTAAATCATTATGTGTGATAGTTTTTGTGCCAAGAATTCCTAAAGTTTTGTTTGATTATATGCTCGTTGAAAATAAAATGCTTGTTGATCTATTGTGTCTTTGTTAGTATCTACAATAATTAAATCTAACATATTGGTTTACATGACAAAGCACAGAACTAAGTTCAGTTTATTATTCCCTTTATCTACTGTTATTTATGCTGGAAGCAATCCTTGTTCCCCAGTAAGTGAATGTCCACAATTTCCATTATCACCTACAAAAACACCTACTCAGTTTAATGCGGCAGCCCTACCCCCTGCATCTTCTGCTGATTCTCTAGCGGACGCTGCAGGAAACGGTAGTCCTTTAGGTATTGAACTAGATCATTGTTCATTGCGTGCCTCTCCTATTGCAGGCAACCCAAATGGCGAAGTTCGAAGACATGCTGAATATTGGGTAGCATCAATATTAGAGCCTTGTCCACTCCTTAAAAGCCTAGCCTCAGCTGGAGAAATAGAAATATTTTCTGGAATGAGTAACGAACATATAAAAAAAATAATCGAGGCTTCCTTTTCTCTATATCCAAATACCGAAGAATTAGACATAAATACATTTCAGCTGGTATTCAACCCCCTAAAGAAACTCAGCTTACGTGGTGATGATATTTTTGAACGCGCATTAGGTGTGATGCGTTGCGTAAAGAACAAGGACAGCTGTGTTAGTATGTGCGAAGTGATGGGGGTTTCCATAGATACTATGGACAATGTGGAATTTGCAGAACGTCTTGAGCTTGCTGAAAAACATGCTCACAAACCATACCCATGTAATTATTATTTTATGATTGGCGCGATGAAACAGCCCATTGAGGACGTAAAAAAGGTGTTGTTACCTTTCAAATAAGTTGATTTATAACATAAGCACTACTGAGACATAGCATCCACCATAGCTTGCCCCAATTGAGCGGGTGATAAAGTTACAACAAGGCCACATTCACGTAAATAATCTATTTTTTCTTGTGCAGAATCACCTTTGCCAGATGCTATGGCACCAGCGTGCCCCATGCGTTTACCTTTAGGCGCTGTCACACCGGCAATAAAGGCTGCTGTTGGTTTATAGTGTCCAAGTTCTGTTTGGCGTCGTATAAAGTCCCCTGCGTCTTGTTCATCATTACCGCCAATTTCGCCAATCATTAAGATACCTTCTGTGGCAGGGTCGTTATAAAATAGTTCCAAACAATCGACAAAGTTTAAACCGCGCACAGGGTCCCCACCAATACCCACACAGGTCGTTTGTCCTAAGCCTAGGGCTGTGGTTTGGGCAACAGCTTCATAGGTTAAGGTACCCGAACGTGAAATAATCCCGATTTTGCCAACTTGGTGAATGCTGGCTGGCATAATGCCAATTTTACACTCCCCAGGTGTAATAATGCCCGGGCAATTGGGCCCAATTAAAACTGTATCAGGAAAGTTTTTAAGATTTTGCTTAATCTTAATCATGTCTTGAACGGGAACACCCTCTGTAATGCATACGATTGTTTTAATACCAGCGTGCGCTGCTTCCATAATGGCATCTGCTGCAAAGGGTGGGGGCACATAAATCATCGTTGCATCAGCTCCCGTTTGATCTACCGCTTCAAAAACTGTATCAAAAACGGGAAGCCCTAAATGTGTTTGGCCGCCCTTACCTGGAGTGACCCCACCAACCATTTGCGTTCCATACGCAATACATTGTTCAGAGTGAAAAGTGCCATGTTTACCTGTAAAACCTTGGCAGATAAGTTTTGTATTTTTATTCACTAGAATAGACATGAGATTTAAACCTTTATACGTTAAGCTGCTTGAACTTGTTTTACAATTTCTTGGGATGCTTCATCTAAATTATCAATAGCTGTAATGTTAAGGCCAGAATCCCTTAATATTTTTTGCCCTTCAGATGAATTGGTACCCTGTAAACGCACAACAAGCGGCATATGAACAAGTAAAGATTTTGCTGCCGCAATAATACCATGTGCGATTATATCACACTTCATAATGCCACCAAAAATATTAACCAAAATACCCTTAACATCTTTATCTGATAAAATAATTTTAAACGCTGTTTCAACTTTTGCTTGTGACGCTGTTCCACCAACATCTAAAAAGTTTGCAGGTTCTGCTCCACATAATTTAATTAAATCCATCGTTGCCATAGCAAGGCCTGCACCATTGACCATGCAGCCAATATTGCCGTCTAGTTTAATGTAGTTTAAGTCTTGTTCTCGGGCCATGGTCTCTAGTTCATTATCTTCATTTTTATCACGAAGGGCTTCAACATCAGGATGCTTAAATAATGAATTACCTTCAAAAGAAACTTTAGCATCCAATAAATGAAGATTCCCTTCTTTTGTAAGCACAAAAGGATTTATTTCGATAAGCTCTGCATCTTTATCTATAAGAAATTGATATAATTTAGTTAAAATTTTTCCTAATTGCTTAATTTGATCTTTATCACTAAGGCCGTACGTTTTAGCGATATGACGCACATGATATCCCATAATGCCGGTCGTCGGATAAATAAGCGTTTTCGTAATTTTTTCAGGATTTATTTTGGCGACTTCTTCAATTTCTGTTCCACCTTCTCGGCTTGAAATAATCGTCATGCAACCATGAGCGCGATCTAGAACAAAACTTAAATAAAATTCCTGATCAATATTTGCGCCATCCTCAATATAAAGACGCCTAACAATTTGTCCCTCAATGCCTGTTTGATGTGTTATAAGGGGCTTATGAAGTATTTTTTCAGCAGCAGCTTTAACCTCTTCAACAGATTTACATAAGACAACGCCGCCAGCCTTACCACGTCCGCCTGCGTGAATTTGCGCTTTTACAACCATTAAAGACTTATTAAATATTTTAGCTTGTGTTTCAGCATCAGAAACAGATTCAACCATAATACCATCCGATACAGGTAGGCCATATGTTTTTAATAATTGCTTAGCTTGATATTCATGAATATTCATAAAAACGTAACTCCATAGATTAAATTATAGTCTTAGTTTTCTCGCTGTTTCCATTAAATCACTCACACTATTAATAGAAGCGTCAAATTCAGCTTTTTCATCTGAATTTAAATCAAGTTCCATCACTTCTTCTATACCATTTTTACCAATCATGGCAGGCACACCAACGTATAAACCTTTCACGCCATACTCTCCTTTTAAATAAGCGGCGCACGGTAAAATAGAGCGTTCGTCATTCAAATAGGCTTTTGCCATTTTAAGGGCAGATGCCGCTGGTGCAAAATAAGCAGAGGTTTTCATTAGAGAAATCATCTCTCCCCCACCCTTACGGGTGCGAACAATAATGGCATCTAACTCGGCTTGTGATATTTTTCCCTTATCAATAAAGTGCTGTAACGGAATGCCAGCAATTGTTGTGTAGCGCGGTAAAGGAACCATAGAATCCCCGTGACCACCAAGCACAAAGGACTGTATATCAGATACAGCCACATTTAATTTTTCTGCCAAAAATGTTTTAAAACGTGAACCATCTAAAATGCCAGCCATACCCACAACTTTATTGTGTGTAAAACCAGTGGCATCCTGCATAATGCCAACCATAATATCTAAAGGATTAGTTACCACAATAACAAAGGCATCTGGGGCTTTTTCTTTAATATTTTTACCAACCATACGAACAACTTCAGCATTTTTTTGCAAAAGATCATCACGTGACATCCCCTCTTTACGGGGGAAACCTGCCGTTACGATCACAACATCAGCACCTTTAATATTGCTGTAATCAGTTGTACCTGAAAGTTTTGCATTCACCCCATCGGCAGCGTTTGACTGCATAATATCAAGGGCTTTACCGGCTGCAACGCCATCAAAAATATCAACGATCGCAACATCACCAAATTCACGCTGAGCTGACAGAACGGCAAGTATTCCGCCGATGTTACCGCCACCAATTAAAGCTATTTTATTTTTAGACATAACCATTTCCCTTCATGTTTGTGTTTTTATTTTCTAAAAGTATAGGCTCTAAAAATTCACCTATCGCATCAATTGTATAATTATCTATGCCATGACCAAGACCCGGTCTTGATAATATTTCAACTGGGAAACCATCCCGTTCTAACATCATATGTGACAAGTCCATCGTGGCAAAAGGAACGACCATATCATGTGTACCATGGGCTAACAGTACCGGAGTTTCACTCTCAACTTCAGGTTCTCCAGGTTTAACCCACATGCCAGACAAGCCAACAACAGCAGCAAATGGCCTGTAATACAGGGCAGCAAGTGCCATCATACACCCTTGACTAAATCCAATTAAGACCACATCTTCATGATTTATATTATGTTCTTCCACAAGTGTATCGATATAGTCTAATAGTGTTGGTAGAGTTTCTTGAACGCCCATTTCTAAAGTGATACGCGTTAAGTCTGGTAAACCAAACCATTGATATCCTGGACCGCCCATTTCAAAAGCATTAGGAGCATTAGGGCTGTATATAGCCGTATTGGGTAGATTATCAGATAGCGTCATGCCGATATCAAACAAATCATCACCGTTAGCGCCATAGCCGTGAAGCAAAATAATAATTTTCTTAACAATACCTTCTGGAATAAAACTTTGTCCCGTTAACATGTATTTCCTCTTTCTAATAAATCTTTTAAAACCTGACACGCATTATTAATAGCACGAATATTGTCTTCAGAATCTTGTGTTTTTTTAAGATCTGGATGATTGCGTTTTACAAACGTACGATAAGCCGATTGTAATTGATCAGATGTGTATGGATAAGAGAGCTTCAATATATTTAAAGATTCCAGTTGTTCTTGCGTTAAGTGAATAGCATACGGATCCTGATTGTGCGCAAACATATTAAAAGGATCTTGATACATAAATGGATTTGCCATATAAGCGGCAGTTACAGATGAATTCGTACCCATTGGCCATGTTTGCCTGTTCCAATGCTGATCAGCGTAAGCAGATTGCTGGGCTTGGTCCTCCGTCATGCCGTTATAAAAACGCCAAGATGCGTTATATTCACGTACATGATTTAAGCAAAACATGTACCACTGACTGGTATCATGATGATTGGCCACTTGCTGCGCCATTCTTGGCGCCTTGTGTATTCCTTCTTTATTGCAGCCTTGATAATCACAATATTTATACTGTGGCATATCCGCGTGATGGGCATAATCTTGATTGTGGTTACTATTAAACCATGTGGAAATTTTTCTAAGCATACTATTACTATAGCGCTTGAAAAGGCAGCCGTCACTAGCGGTTGAAAAATAATTTTAAAAAAATGCTTGACCGAGATGTTCAAAGTGTCTATATTATGCTTAAGAATAGACGTGTTCTAACAAGGCAGTTGATAAAAAGGATTTTTAACATGAATAATATAACTAAAACTTTAGCGTTAATAAATTTCAGTGTTTTAGCATTAAGTGCAAGCACTACTACCTTCCCTGAAGCTACTTCTTCTGCAGCAGCACAAATAATGTGTGATGTAGGTATAGCTAAAATAGAAACTCAACTAGAAATGGAAGCTGAATTTCAAAGAATCACAAAACAATTTGAAATAGAAAAAAAACAAGTCCAAGAAAAAGTGGCTATCACATTACATCCTGTTTGTAAGGGCATAAAATACGGCGCTACTGCTGCTGGAATTGCTGTTGGTGCTTATTTTGCCCCTGCTTTTTTAATATGTGGCGCCATAAAGTGTGTGCCTGCATTGTACAGTTGTATATTTTCAGCACCTACATCTTACGTAGGTTACCCACTTTGGTGGGCAGGGCAATATAATGCAATCGGTGCTGTTATTTCTCAAGGGTTTTATCCTGCAATATTCGCTGGCGCTTCTATTGGTGGGGGGTGTGCAAAATCGGTATTTGAATTGTTTATTGATACTGCCTTGTATGCAAAACACAAATTAACAGAGCTAGATACAGAGTATGGCATGAGCCAAAGTATTTCAGATACACACTTTAGCCTACATGATGATACTCTATGTGACCCCTTGGAATCAAAACAAACTGGCATCTTATCCGGACTAGGTGCATTTACAGCATCATGGACAACACGCCTTTGGGGCTAAAACTTCCCTAATGGCGCTATCATGAAAACCAGAGCAATACATATGATCTTGTTTATGCTGAAAGACAAGATCATATGCGTAAAAACAAATCTTGACCACAGTATGAAAAAATAGCCATTCTTATAAGGTAAATTTATTTTTATGGAGTTACCTTATGAAGCTTATACTCTGCTCCGCAGTTTATTGTTCCGTTGCCTGGGCCACTAGTAATAATGAGTGGGATGATTGCGAAAGATCACCGAATGTATCACCTACAACGCATGGAGAGTTCTTTAGACCTGACCCAAAAGATCACCCCACTACCCTACCACAACAAGCAGGTACTTCAGGTACAGAACCAAAGTCTGTTCCGCATTACGTTGCAGAGGCTTCTTCTACTTCTGAACCTGAAGAGAACAACACCCGTTCTAAACACAAAACGCCAACAACAGACAAAAATCAAAATGTAACATGGAATTTTGTCACGAGTTATAAGTTTGTTATACCGTGTTGTATCAGTGTTATAAGTTATATTGCTTATAGATGTTTAAAAAAGCACTAACTCTCTACCTGTTAAAATTATCTACAGGATACGCAGCAGATTGTAGTTCCTTACAACACACCAATTTACTGGTATATTGGCACGTTTTGAAGGACTGGAAAATGGATACGTTGTTATGCTTATTGAAAAATATACAGATGGAAAACGTTTTACTATGATGCGAAGGGATACTTCTCTCACAAAAACAAATACTCCTTCCTCTTCTTACTTTTCCAGCTTCTATCCGTACCAGTAAAATGCATTATATCAAACTTTGATACTCAATGCCACTGTCTCCAGAAGAAGCTCTGTTTAAAATGGTATTTTCACACATGCAAGACTTGAATAACGGCAAAGATGATAGCAGAAAAGCTGATCTTTCAAGAGGGGCAAATGGCAAAATTTCCACGCCTTTTACAGCATATTTGAACCCAACCTAATACAACACTAATCACGAGAGGCAGCATATTTATGATGTATTGCAGTAAACATGACCTCAGTTATACTGCGCATCAAAACATCACATTTTTGCAATGCCTCTTGTTTCTCTGTCAGCGTACTTACATCAGCCCCTTCTTGCGTCAGTAATTTTAATATTATGGTATTCATACTCTCTTGATAAACGGTCCAATTCTCGCTTACTTCAGCATATGCTGATACGTTTTTCGTTTTAAAAAAAATACGTCAGGCAATCTTCTTCTTTCTGACTAAGTGTTATTAGAAGACCGCCTTCACCTAC
>CAZTIE010000004.1:0-11833 GCA_964613645.1 uncultured Verrucomicrobiales bacterium | reverse complement strand
TGCTGGTGGGGTTTGCGCTGTTAATCTTGGCTGTGCATCTGGATCACCTTGAGGACCACCTTCTACGTCATGCTGATCGCCTTCACCTACTGCTGGTGGGGTTTGCGCTGTTAATCTTGGCTGTGCATCTGGATCACCTTGAGGATCACCTTCTACGTCATCTAGTATATCCCAACTTGTTTGTTTTGAAAGAGCTACTTCCACTCCGTCTCTGCCTACTTCCACTCCGTCTCTGCCTTCTTCCACTCCGTCTCTGCCTACTTTCACTCCGTCTCTGCCTACTTTCACTCCGTCTCTGCCTACTTCCACTTCGTCTCTGCCTACTTCCACTTCGTCTCTGCCTTCTTCCACTCCGTCTCTGCCTACTTCCACTTCGTCTCTGCCTTCTTCCACTAAAAACCATGCCTGAGTTGCGCCTGCTTGAAATGCTGTCTCAGATGCTACAGCATTTACCGTTAATGCTGTCGTTAAATTAAGTAACTTAAATATATTCTTCATTTTTAGAATCTCACTTTGCATACTAATTGATCTGAATACTATAGTGGCCTGCTCTGCGCAGTTTTACAACCTTTTATTGCTCTTTTTATAAAATTTAATCTAGGGAGATATTTCAATACACAAAATTTTATAATTCTTCTATACTGATTATCATAATCTGGCACATAAAGATGGCTGTTTTGCAAAAAATCAGATCAATAATATTTGACCTTGTCTTTTATAGTTTTTCCTTAATCGTACTACTGGTATGTTGCCCGCTTATTTGGATACTGCCACGCGCCTTTTTAGAAAACGTAGCCTATCTATGGTCTAAAGCATCGCTATATCTTCTGTATAAAATCGTTGGCTTAAAAGTTGATTTGCACAATTTTCAAAAAATTGAAGAGCTTACAAAAAATGGGCCTGTTATTTTTGCATGCCAGCATCAATCTGCCTTAGATGTTATTCTCCCCTACTCTATTCTTAATAATTTTGCCGTCGTGCTTAAAAAAGAATTGTTCTATATTCCTTTAATTGGATTATACCATCTGCGATTAGGGTCAATTTTTGTTAACCGAAAACGTGGATTACTTTCTATACGCCGCATGTTGATAAGCGCACAAAAACATGTATCTTTAAAACGCAGTATTTTGATTTACCCAGAAGGGTACCGCAACAAACCCGGTGATACAATCAACTGCCAACCGGGTGTTTTTCTTTTATACCAAAAATTAAACTGCACTGTTATTCCTATATCTTTAAATACAGGCCTATTTTGGGGGCGGCGTACACCCTTTAAAAAACCAGGAATCGTTAGCGTTAAGATAGAGCCTGCTATAAAGCCAGGGCTCAAAAAAATAGAATTCATGAAGACGCTGAATCAATCTTTTGAAAAGAAAACAGCATAGTGACAGTGCACTTCATCATTACTCGTCCACTTGAAAATTGTGATTTTCTCAACCAATACCTACCACAAGAATTTGTCACATACCTACCTGTTATACGGTACGCCAATATCAAAAATGCTTTAAAAATAAAAAACGAAGGTGCGTATGATTATATAGTCACATCACAATATGCAGCCAAGATGATTGTTAAGTATCACTTTGCGCCACAGTCTATCTATTACTGTGTGGGGTCCGTGACTGAAAAAACATTACAAGATGCAGGATATATAACAACCTCGCCAAGGGCACATAATGCACAAGCACTTGTAGAGTTTATCAAGGCCGAACATAAAAATAACAGGGATGTTCTATATCTTTGTGGCGAAACGATTAAACACCCTATTCACGCAGTACTTCAAAGAAAAGGTATTCCATGCAAAAAACGTGTTATTTATAAAATCACCCCCATACAGAACAATTGGAAGCATATTTTACAGTCTAAAGGTATGAAAACTATTGTATTTTATTCCAAGCAAAGCTACGATTTGTTTATAAAAGATGTAAAAACACATCATCATATTACAAACTTAGAGGTGTGTCATGCAATTTGGGTTTTGCCTACCCCATCAGCCATTAAAGCCACTGCCTACACAGCTAATATTAAGTGGAAAAAAATAAGCGTTATAAACTCAACAAGTGATTTAATTCAATTCATTCATAAGGAAAACAACCTATGAAACACTCTAAAACACAACAATCAGATATATCCATGGAAATTCCAACGCTTTCTAAACAGGCAAAGATACAGGCGAAACAAAATGAGAAGGGATACAACGCTGCGCCCCAAGTAAAAAAAACTTCTTTCGCCTTTATTATGGTATCTAGTCTTGTTACATCGCTTAGTGTGGTAGCTGTAACTGTTGCAACCGCTAAAATTTGGCGACCAAAATTATTTCCAGAGCTAAAAAAAATAGAAAGCTTAGAAAAAAATATTATCGCCCTTAATCAAAAGATACAAACATTACAAGAAGATACAAAAAACAAAGAATTATTAAGCAGTGAATTAGAGTCTTTAAAGCAGGAAATTACCAAAACAAAAAACGATTTAACAGTTGAAATGGCGCAGGTGAACGACAAAATAAATAGCGTTGTCTCTGAACAGAAAAACAATGATACACCCCAAGAAACCCAAACAGCTTTAAAAAAAGAAGCAACAGAAGAAAACCATTCTACAATCAGTATGGATGCTGGCATTTTTTATGCACAGTTTTTAACGGCCATTGAAGAAAACAAGTCCCTCTTAAAATATTATGAGCACGCAAGTAAATTAGATCTTTCTGATAGTTTCAAAAATATAATTGATGACATTAAAAAAATTAATTTTGACAAAATAAGGTCAGATGAAGAACTATCGGAAGATTTTAGCCAGATGCATGGTGAGATACTCAAAGATACGATGATTACAAAAAACACACAACCCGGTACGAAAACTTTGGTTGATAGTGTTGCAGATAATATTCACATCACAAGTAGCAACCAACCAAATAGAGCACAATTGAAATCTGATTTTATAAGAGCCAAACGCCTGCTTGATATGGATGATCTTAATGGTGCGATCGACATGTTAACACCTTACAAACACCATAAGACCGTAGGCCTTTGGATTAAACATGCACAAGAGCGGAGAGATCACGATGATGCCATCCAAAATGTCAGAAACTTTAAAGGACCCTATAGTCAATGATCTTCTTAAAAACACTTAAAACAACGTTACTATTTGGCATACTAGGCCTGGCAATCGTTGCTGTTACCACTTTTACGGGCATGGCAACCTTAGAAGTGAACAACACAGTTATTGAAATGCCTTTTTCTTATTTAATAGTTGGGTTAGTTGGCTGCTTCCTTATTCTATTGATAGGCGCTAGTGTATGGAAATTTCTATGGGCTATTCCAGAAAAATATCAAAATTTCTTAAGTAAAAAACGCTCACAAAAAGCATTAAACTTAATTATAGAAGGTCTTACAGCACTAAGTGCGCGCCAACAAACAGAAGCACTCGAACTTGCAGAACAAGCTTTAGCGCTAGATCCTAAAAATCCGCTCATGCTTGTTGTCAATGCTTTTGCAGCGCAACAAGCGAATCAACCAGATAAAGCCTTAACATTTTTCAACCAAATGATGAAAGAAACGCGTTTAAAGTTTTTGGCAACACTTGGTTTAATTGAAACGGCAAAACAAGATAATAAAATTTTAGAGACACAGATTTTATTAAAAAAAGCTTTTCAGTTACGTCATGATTCAAGCTGGGTTATCAATGAAATATTAGAAAACAATATAAAATGTGTGCTTGCAGGGCACTCCATTAACCTAAAAGATCAAAAATATTCAAAGCTAATTGATAAAAAACAATGGGCACACCATGTAGCACTGTACCATGCATTTAACGCACAAAAGGCGCTAGACCTTCATAATACTGAAGACGCTAAAACCAACTTAAAGAAGACAATAGCAGAGCAAGAAGATTTTATCTGGGCCATTATTAATTTGGCAAAAGTGTATAAGCGTGAACAATCAAATAATAAAGCATATAAACTGTTAACCAAATCACTTTCTAAAACACCACATCCTGATTTACTAAGCTTGCTGTGTGACACCAGCCCCTTTAAGACACCAACAGAAACCTATCATCATTTTTGTGGCGAGGTTCTAAATCAGGATGATCATAATGTTTGTTTATTTTTAAGTAAGCTAGCTTCAAATGCACAACTATGGGCGGAGGCTAAAAAATGGGCTGAACGTGCTTTAGAAAGGCGTGCCACACCACACGGTGTAGAACTTGTGAAAAGTGCGTGCACAGAGTTGCATGTTTCTGTAGATGTCGAAAAACAGTATCCAAAGTTAGAACGAGATACCGCCTGGCACTGCACAAAATGTAAAACGCCCCACAACGACTGGCAACTAAAATGCGCTAACTGTGAGGCGATCGATTCTATTCAGTATTAAAACTTATTACGTAACCAGAAATATCCGACATATGACAGATACAATATACCTTGAAAGATCACGCTTAATTCTATGGATTCCTGTGTGTATGATGATGGGTATCATCGGCTATTTCCACCTTATGGAAGAACCCAGTATCCTGATGGTTTTACTACCAATCGTTATGTCTTCCCTATTGTTAATATATACATTTAAAGTTATGTCGCTACGCACAATCACAATGGCTCTGTTTTTCACAAGCCTAGGATTTGCAACTATTTATACAAAAACACACTATGTGAATACAAGGTTACTAACAAAACAACTTAAAAAGATCGAAATAAGCGGCACTGTTATAGAATCAGACTACGTACCGCATCGAAAATTGCATAAAATAACTATTAATCTAGATGAAGGTGCGCCAGAAAATCTTAAAAAGATCAAAATAAATTATAGTGATAAAAACACATTAAGACCCCAAGTTGGTGATTCTATCAAAGGTGTAGCGTCTCTCTTTCCTTACGGCGACCCTGTATCTGCTTATGGGTATGACTTTAGAAAAAATGCTTATTTTAAGGGCATTGGTGCCTCCGGTCGTCTTTACGAGATTACAGATTTACAAAAAGCTAAAACAACCGGACTGCAACGCATGCGAACAAATATCTCCAACCATTTTAGACAAAAATTAAAAGGGGAAGTCGCTGAAATTGCGATAGCCCTGACAACTGGACAGAGACAAGGCATCACCAATGAAACACGTAATGCCTTTGCAGATTCGGGTTTAGCGCATATTTTAGCCATTTCAGGCCTTCATATCAGCCTCGTTGCAGGTTTGTTATTCCTTGTATTAAGGCGGCTACTATCATTAATTCCTGCCATTACACGTCAGTATAATGTGAAAAAATTCACCTGTTTTGCAACCATACCGGCGACGTTATTTTATGTTGCGCTCTCAGGGTTTGGGTACCCTGCTATACGCGCTTTTTATATGACAATGTTTGCCTGCCTAGCAATTGCTATGGATAAACACCCATTTAATATGCGGTCATTATCTCTTGCTGCATTTTTAATTCTTCTGGTGTTCCCTGAAAGTGCGACATCGGTCAGTTTTCAACTTTCTTTTGCTGCCGTTTTAGGGCTTATAGCCTTTTACGAAAAACCCTGGATGCACCTTAAAAATAAAAGCATGAATAAAAAAATAAGAGGCAAAATAGCCCTTTATATTTTTGGTATTTGCATGACAACCGTTATTGCAACACTGGCCACAACACCAATAAGCCTTTATTATTTCAAAAAGCTTACGTTAAATTCTGTATTTGCAAACTTATTGGCAATACCCTTAACAGGCTTTATTATTATGCCCGCAAGTATGTTATGTGTTTTAAGCTATTTTACAGTAGATATTCAATGGCCTTATACTATTTTAGAACAGGGCATTAAGCTCCTTATGCAATGTGCACAAACTGTCAGCAGCTGGAAGGGATCACTTATACCTTTTCAGCAACCACCTGAGCTATACCTATGTTTATTTGGATTCGGTTTTTTATGGCTGTGCCTATTTCAAACTCGTTTTCGTTTCTTCGGATTCGTCTTTATCACGGCCGCAGCTTTAACTTTGACACAAGAAAATCATCTTCCTGATATATATATGGCTGATCAAGGGGCAGTTATTGCCGTTAAAGAAAATGAGACATTTTATATTTCAGGTAAACAAGGAAGCTTTTTCTATGATCAGTGGAAAGAAGAAGCTGGCGCTAAAAGTATTGAAGCATTAGAAAGCCAGGAAATAGCTCTATCACGTGATATCACTCTGATTACAAACCCTTGGTCTATGGATAGCAATTTTTTCAAAAAATTTAAATGCCCAAAAATACTGTTAAGTAA
This sequence comes from uncultured Verrucomicrobiales bacterium, assembly GCA_964613645.1. Taxonomy (GTDB): domain Bacteria; phylum Pseudomonadota; class Alphaproteobacteria; order Paracaedibacterales; family UBA11393; genus UBA11393. The sequence goes on along the minus strand of CAZTIE010000004.1, from coordinate 5,603 downwards.
TGGAAAGCTGTATAAATGTCCGCGCTACTCAGAACAGATTATTGATCGGGATACTTTAAAGAAAAAAGGAACGCACCTTGTTTGGTTGCACCCCTTTAAAGTTCAAAGTGTTAGATCTACTTTAGGCAATCGACCTTGGGTAAATACAAACTAGCACAAAGGCTCACATACATTATAAATAGGATTATTTAAAACAATTTGCCACCCTGTTCTATCTTCTACATTAAAAAATAAAGGTGCCATAGTATTAATGCTCATATTATTTTTCATAGAATCATTTGTGGATATCACAAATGCATATTTTAAATCCTCTGTTTCCCTAGACAAGGTGGATGCAACATGCTCAATATCACTTTTTAAAAGTAATGGTTTTATTTGCCCTACATTCTCAACAGTTTCTATATTATTATTAAATAAGATAAAACATAGGTTGTCTTCATCAAATGATTGTAAAATAATAAATGGTGAATCTTTTGGTACACCTGGCATAGCTCCTAAGCCAAACTTTTTACTTTTGTCAAAACCTAAAAGGCCTGATTCAAAATAAAATATGTTTTCATGCATTACATCAATTGGTCCTAGACGTGTATGCATCGTAATAGGTCGTGGTGTATTATTAAAACCTTCTACATTAAGGCCTGTTTGATTATTAAACATAAGTAGCTCCATTATTAAATTATCCTAGTATTCGTTGTGTTGCACGATTCAGCTCTTGAAGCTGAAGGTTCTGTTGAACCCTGAGATTTGTTATTAAATCTAATTGTGCTTCCAAGGTTTGTAATTCAGCCTGGCTATTGGGAAGAGCAACTAAAAAAGTTTGTTCATAACGTTCTTGTTCTGTTGCTCTAGCTTTTTCCATCTCTGTTAATGAGTCCTCTATTATTTTAGTTTGTTGCGCTATTGATTCCTTTACCTGTATTGATTTTGTTTCTGCACTATTAGCGAGATTTAACGCATCGATAAAATTTAAATCTGTTGGATTTGCAGGGTTACCTGCAATTGCAAGGCGCATAGCGCGCACGGTTTCTTCAATCATAGGATCTTTAGCCGTCAGTGCTGAAATATCTGTTGTCGAGCAAAATGTATCAATACATAAATATGAACCTTTTTCACCCCCTAAAGCATACGTAGTGTCTGCAGTTGCAAATGTTGCTGGTGCTGTTAATAGCGAAAAATCCACCACTTGATTATTATATACTTCGCCTGTACCCGCTAATGAAGCTGTTTTATTTAAATCATTTTCCAAGGTATTTAGCATCCCCTGAACTGTTGCTGTAAAATTCGCATTTGGTAATGCCCCATGAGTTTTGACATTTGCAAGAAGGCTTTTAAATTCTGTAAGTTGTGTGGCAAACCGATCAACAAAATTATTTTTATTTTTAATTTTAACAGCCAAATTTTCTTTAACAGTCCGTGAACTGTCAATAAAGGCTGTTTGAACAATTTCTGAGCGTAAAACTTGCAAGGGGTCTTCTTGCTCTGAAAGGCTGCCACCTCGGCCCATTTTTTCGACTTTATTAGAGATGCTGTCTTTAAGTGCAGCTAACTGTGATTGATTAAATTGCGATAATCTGGTTGTACTGGGTGATACACCTAAATCACTAATCGTATTTGCCATAATCTCCCTCTTTCTAAGTTACATCAAACAATGCATCGCGCATTGCAAGGCTTGATGCTAGAACTTTTAACATCATTTGTTGAAAAAGTGCCAACTCCGTTAGATTGTCTTGTACTTCTTTGTGTGTGGTCTTGCTTAAACTTGCGATTAATTTGGTTGATTCAACATGTGATGATATAGCAAGTTTTTTTTCACGATCAAAATTTCTGGTCATCACACTTAAGTTTCCAACAATAGATGTAAAATATTCTTGTAAAGAACTTGTTTTTGAATCCAGTGTATCGGTTATAGCAAAAGACATTGTATTTGAAGTTAAGCCTGTTGCTAATTCCTTTGCAATATGTGTGCCAAATAAGGCTGAATCATGTGTTGTTGGCGGTGTCTTCATAGTGACCGAGCCAACAGCTATACCTTTACCGGTATTACTGACAATATCACTACGAATTTTCACAAGTTGGGTATACCCCACACTATTAGGTTGCAAAGTATTTGTCAGAAGATTATTTAAACCAAAAAAATTAGAAAATGACGATTTTTCACCACTGGTTCGTTCTACATTACTAATGACCGCGGATGATCCAAACGGATCTTGTTCTCCAATTGCAATACCAAGGTTACTATCTGATGTCGTTAATTGAAATTGTCCATTCGTAATAGAAGCCGTTATATTAAGGTCGCTTCCTCCGCCTGGTTGCAACTGTCCATTTAAAAAAGCTACGAATGCATTTATATCGCCACCAGCAAACCCCGACAAATCAACATCTTTATAACTGACATTACCTGTACCATTATTTAATTTATGCTCACTATCAAGTAAGGCAAATCGCACTGTTCCACTTATATTACCAGTATTCAACGTTTCTGTGCCCGTTATAGCGGCAGATCCTGGAATGCCATCACCTGTTATTGTTGACCTTAAATCAGTAGAAGTTCCCATGTTATGAATACGATTAAATTCTGTCACCATTTGCGTTGTTGCTTGGTCTACCTGTTGCTGAAGTGCTGGTGTAAATACATCGCGCACATAAAGATCTGCTGCGATTTCGCCATTACCTGCTTTTAAAACATTTGTAACATCAACAGTAGCGCCATTAATAGTTAAATTAATAGGATTAAATGCCGTTGTTGGATCAACAATAAATGTATCACTATAACTAAAAGTTGCAGCTTCATTACCATATACAAGACGCTGATTACCACTTTGATCAGAGTATAACGTATAGCTTCCATTGCTTTCTAAACGAGCAAAAACATCAATATATTTTGACAATTCATTTAGGGCGGCACGTTGTTGTTCAACAGGGGAAAAATCCCCCTTTGATACTTCTAAAGTGCGTGCATTTGCATTTGCGAGTGACCTTAACGACTCATTAACAAGGGCAATTTTTTTTGCTATGTTTTGACTAGCATTCGCACGTTCTGTTTGGATAGCGTTTGCAAAATTCTTGTTTTTCTCTACAAATGATAAAAGCTCAACATACGTTGTATTCTTAGCATTTGTCAGGCTTATTCTGTCTGTATTAGCGAGGGCATGAAATTGTGCCGCCAATTTTCCGCATTGATGTGCAATACTATGATTTTCACCTACATTACCAACCTGCATTTCAATTTTTGATGCAAAATCATGCTTTACACTAAGTTCACTGGCTTTAATTAATGTATGCCTTGAACTTGTTAACAGCGATTCATTTACCGATTCTCTAACCGTTGCAAGCAAGCCGCTTTTTTGCGCAGTATAATCAATGACTTTTTTGATAGAGTTTGGATCTTGTATATCAGCAGCATTCTGCGAGAAGACACCTTCAGCAGTTCGTGTAGTCATTAATGATTGTCTAGCAATAGTTAATGCATCTAACATATTATAGCTCCGTTACCTGCAAAGGGTTGTAATCTACATTGTTTTTATTATGCACACCATAGGTTACGCGTTTTGATACAGATTTTTTTGTAAGGTCCTTAAAAGTATTGCCAATAACATCTTTTTTAACATTCAACTTAAAGACTTCATGCGCGACGCGTTGTTGCAAATACTCAATTGTATTTTTTACAATATTTTTTGAAGCTTCTGATAAATTTTTCGCATGAGCTTTTTGAATTTCACCTTGATAGGCCTCAAATAATTCGGAACGCCTTACCTCATCTTCCTGCATAGTTGAAAAATTATAGTCATCAACACGCATGTCCATAGTGTCCATACACTGTAGTAAATTGTGAAAGGTTGCGTAATATTCTGTCAGATCTTGAGGCACTTCTTTCGCTTTTAAAGAAATCACAGATTGAAAATCTTTGATATCAAAAGCATCAGTACAACTATGCATATTCATGAACTGTTCCTTCTATTTGGCTATCATTTGATACACCTTTATTTAGGTTACTATGATAAGGGTTAATTTTTCGTTGAAATGAATCCCTAATGACAGGTTCTATTCCAGATTTTCCAGAACATGCCTCTGACATTGTATCAACCCACATAGATTTCCATATTTCACCAGAATGACTATCGCCAAATAATTCGCTTGGTTCTTCACTATTAAACATTTCCTTAAAAACCATTTTCAAAAAAGTATTCGTAAATGCTTTTGTACCCTTTGAAATATCACGCTCTTGCTCTGGTGTATTGGGAATATGCGTAACGTGTGAATTTAAATTAACTAGATTCATGATTTAAGTCTCCTTAATATCTGCTTGAAGGGCACCAGCGGCTTTAATAGCACGTAATATAGAGCCCATTTCTTTTGGGGTCACACCTAATGAATTTAAAGCATTCACCATTTCTTCTAAGGTAATACCACCATCAACGATCGTAAATTTACCAACTTCTTCAACAAAGCCTGCTGTCGTCTTTTTATCCTCAACAGTATGAATACCAGGATTGTTCGCCTGATTTTGTTGCGCACCTTGAATTTGTTGTTGCTGTAATTGTGACATTTGTGCCATGTGTTTATCGTTAAGCGCTTCCAACTGTTGATTCATTTCTTGTTCTAGCTTTACAATTTCTTCTTTTTTTTGAGCAGCATTGAACGCGGCATTGGCATTAACTGTTTTCTTTTTCTGCTCAAAGTTTGATTGTATCAATCCATTTTGTGCAAGTTGCAGTTGGGTTAAGCTTGATGAGAAGTTATCTCCACCACCAACATTTACAGGATTATTAAATGTTGCCCCCTGTGTATTGGGCTGCGATACAACGGGTTCTTCAGAAATTGTAACAGTAATACTACCTTGCGTGATCGCAACGGGATTAATGCGAACATCTTTACCCACAACAATCACACCGTTTGTATCATCAATTACAACTTTTGCCGTTTGATCCGGACGAATTCGAAGTTGTTCAATTTCAGTCATAAAGCGTACAATTTGTTTTTTAAACATTGCTGGAATCTCAATTTTTACTGTACTTGGATCAGTTGGACGTGAAATTTCCTCATTAAAATAATTGTTAATTTTAAATGCCATGCGCTCTGCTGTTGTAAAATCTGGATTACGAAGGGATAAATTAACTGTCTTCATTTTTTCAAAATCAAAGCCAATTTCTTTTTCAATAATGGCACCATTTGTTATAAGACCAGCCGTTGGAACACCTTTTGTCACACTGGCATTTTCACCAGCTGCCGTAATGCCAGAGACAGAAACATTACCCTGTGATACGGCATACACTTCACCATCAGCACCATAAAGAGGAGTGACTAAAAGCACACCACCACGTAAATCTTTAGCGTCACCAAGGGAAGATACTGAAACATCAATTTTTGTACCATGTCTTGCAAAAGGCGGTAGGTTTGCTGTGATCATAACGGCTGCAACATTTTTACCAGAAGGCACTTTACCATCACGAACGTTGACCCCCAAACGTTCCAACATACTAACCAAGCTTTCTCTTGTATAAGGAGAGCTTGCAAGTGTATCACCTGACCCATTTAAACCAACGACAAGACCGTACCCAATCAATTGGTTATCACGAATACCTTCAAATGTAGCTAAATCTTTA
>CAZTIE010000003.1:3430-23558 GCA_964613645.1 uncultured Verrucomicrobiales bacterium | reverse complement strand
AAGTGTGTCTCTGCCATAATGTACAACAACACAGTAGCCCGCTTTTGCAGCATCTATCGCAATTCCTTTGCCTATTCCTTTGCTGGCGCCTGTTACTAAAACTGTTTTTGTCATTTTATCACTCCGGTTGATAAACATTGATTGCGCTTGTCGCAACAATATGGTTATTGATTTCGATTTTACAATCAAAAGACGCCATATGGTCAATCATACATTTAAGGTTTCCAAAAATTTTCAGCTGTTCGCCTATAGTAAAACTATCTTGAAACAGTTCAAGTTTTCGAGAGCTTACTAAATACCCTATTTTTGGTTGTCCTGAAGATTTTTTATCAATAAGACCACGCCACATAGCGATTGTTTGTGCCATATACTCTAAACATATATATGATGGTACTTTACCATCAATGAAAAATGGGGAATCTTTTTGAATTAGAACGGTGGCTTCAATGGATGTATCGTCTGCATGTTGATAGTCATCCACCAAAATCATAGGGTGCTTATGGGGTAATATTTCAAAGGGCTTATATTTTTTCATCGATTTCATACTGGGTAAGATTTACTTATTATAACACTGGCGTTGTTCCCGCCAAAAGCAAAAGTGTTGCTTAACATGTTGATCTGTTTTTTTAATGGGAAAGTTTGACCGATTTTTACAAATCTTAATTTTGTGTTCTCAGGTTGATTATCATAAATGTGGGGTGGTAAATAAATGTTTTCGTTTTGACTTTTCATGAAACACATCCATAATATTGCTGCTTCAACGGCACCACAAGCACCAAGTGTGTGACCTGTTAAAGATTTGGTAGAGCTAATAATAGACCCTGTGAACATACGTTCAACACACTGGCCTTCCATTGTATCGTTAAGGGGGCTTCCAGTGCCATGCAAATTGATATAATCAATATCGTTATCATTTATATTTGCCATATTTAAGGCATCACGGATTGCCTGTTCAGGCATCTGACCACTAGGATTAGGTGCACTCATATGGCATGCATCGGATGTTTCACCATATCCGCTTAAAAATGGAGGATTATTGTTTAATAAATCATTTTTTGACATGATGAAAACAGAACCACCTGTACCAAGGGTGATCCCTTTTCTATTTTTGCTAAAGGGAATCGTGCGCTCTTTTGAAATTAAGTCTAAGCTATCGAAGCCATTGCGTATAATTTCACAAATTGTATCGGCGCCGCCAACAATGACAGCATCACAAATGTCTGCCTCTAATAATCGTTTAGCGGATGCTAATGCTTTGGTTGCAGATGAACAGGCAGTTGAAATTGTGTAACTAGGGCCTGTTACATTGAAAAAAGAAGATGCGAAATCACTTAAGCTGCTTACTTCTTGTTGTTCGTAGCTGTATGTATTTGGCCAAGCTTTATTCTTCGTATAATGCGTATATGCTTCTTCCCCTTCTTTCATGCCGGATGAACTTGTGCCCATAACAATGCCAATGCGCTGTTTTCCATATTTTTTAGTCGCAATAGACACTGTATTTTGGATGCTTTTAAAAAGCTGGTGCAAAAGTTGATTGTTCTTTGATTGATATTTTTGAAATTTTTCAGGAATGGGTAGTAAATCAAAAGGTAAGGTCATCTCTATGCATGACCTGCCGGATATTAAGTCTATACGTTGTTCTGATGCACTAACATCGGCACGCATCAAATTATCAAAAACGTTTTCTTTATTACTGCCCAATGCGCAGGAAATTTCCATATCGTTTAAATAATATTTTGTCATTATTGTGCCACCGTTTGGATGCTTAGCGTATAGTTATGTTCGGGGTTATGAATTGTGACAGTTTGCCATACCCCATTTTTTTTATCAAATGAGGTAATGGTTCTTAAAATATTGTCATTATATTTAATGATGCGCTTTTGATTTTTTTCTATAACAGTTAATGTTGGGCATGCTTTTTTAAGGCCAGAGAGTGATAGCTGTGTGAGTAAGAAATCTATTAGAATATCTTCAGGCTTTAATGCCTCTTTCATTTCTGGAATAGCGGACCATTTCAGATCTTGGGGTGTTAAATGAATATCATAAATACGGCCTTGAATAGTATGAATGGCAACCGCTTTTAGTGAATAAGCTTCTAGCGTTAAGTGTAGTAAAAATGAATGTGCTTGATCTTTTGTGTTCACATCAATTTTTTGTAAGTAAGTACCCGTACCTTTTAGGGGCCAAATTTTTGATAGTAATAAATCGTTCTGTTTTGTAATAGCCAGCTTTGTAATGCTTTTTTGCGTATGGTCAAACGATGAACAGGATGCTAGGAAAAGGCTACATACGCATAAAAGTATACTTCTCATGCTTTTTTCCCTAAAAATAAAGTGGTGTTGAAAAAGCATAGTACGATACCAATGAACACCAATAGGCCAAAATCATGAATCGCTTTTGTTTGGCTAAAAGCTAAAAATCCGAAGGATAATAATGTGGTTGCTGCACAGATAATATTGGCCAAAAGTAATGAGTTTTCGCTTTCTTCGTGTTTGCGCCAGTATAAAAATAAAGCATAATCGATACCAATGCATAAGACCAAAATAGAGCCCATAATATGAAACAGTGTAAAGGGGATGTTTAAGAAGCTAATCATAGAAATTGTGCTCATCAGCGATAAAATAATAGGGCGCATAATTTGAAAGCTTGCTTTAAACCCTTGCATAAAAATACTAAGAATTGTAATTATTAAAATACTACACATAACCATATATTGTGCGCTGCTGCGATACTTTTGGAATAGATTTTGATATTCTTGAATAGGGTTAACGTACATTTTAGAATCAATGTTTTCTAATTTGGTGTTTGTATTTAATAGAATTCTGCTGGTGAATGAGCCATCTGTTTCTTGACGAATAAGTTGTCTAAAACCATCAGGAAGGTCATTCAAATCTTTTAATTCATAGGATTGAAAAGGATGTGTGTTTAAATCGGACTCTAACGAAACACCTAAATGTGTACTTAAATTATTTAGTTCTTTTTGATGCAATGATTGGATTAGTTTATAGTTTGAAAATTGTTGTTTTTTAGAAGGTACTAATTGGCTTGTCGACTTTTGAACGGATAGCGCATTGTGCCTTACAAACGTTTCTTCTTGTTCTAGTAAATCATCAATGCCTTGTCCTTTTATAACGATAAAATGTTCAGGTTGTTCAAATTGAATTAGTTTTTTAATATGCGCTTCTTCTTGCTTTAAGTTGACATTAAGCGATTGAAATGATCGGACATCATCATTAAAGGATATATTAAACAACGATATTGTGAAAAATAAAATGCATGCAAATGTCCATATGTTTTTCACTATTGTTTTTGTGCCATATTCTGACAAATGTATCAGTGCATTTAATAGTATTATAAAAATAGGAAACGGTTTTGCTGCTTTTACTTTTATAAAATAAGGGCCCCATAAGGCAAGTGAAATAAATGCTGATAATAAACCAAATGCAGCCAGTATTGCCATTTGTTGAATGCCGGGGAAGGGCATAATACCAAGTACAGCATATCCAAATATAGAAGACAGTAATGCCAACAACATTGCAGGCATAAGGGGGTTGAAAACATCAAAACGGCCGGATAAATTTTTTAAATTTAAAGCCGCACTATAGTAGTGGACAACATAATCTACCGTAACACCTATTAAGCTGCAGCCAAACAGCAGTGCAATAATGTGGACGGATCCGAATATATAAAAGCATAAGCTAATACCGACAGATATGCCCGATATCAGAACGATAATAGCCGTTACAATGGGTTGAACGGACCTGAAAAATAGAAGGACTAGCAGCAACACACCAATGGCAGATATCACACCAAGAGTAGACATTTCTGTATTAGCTTGCTTAAAGCCTGAGGCTGCATAAAACAGTGCACCTGTTTTTAAAATTGTTATACCCTCTTTGTTTAACGATTCAAAAACAGGGTTTAATTTTTCTAATACGTTCTTTTGAGTGTTTAACGAAAAGGCTGTATCCTTCAACGATGCACTTAAAACGTACCAAGTTATATCGTCATCTAACACGATAATATTTCCTTGATCGTCTTGATCAAAGGAAGGCGTCGGCATTATCTTTTGTACAAAAGATGGGAATAAAAAAAACGGGTCTTCTGTTAGGTTTGGTGTACCAAAAGATATGGGAGATGCAATATAAGATAAAGCCCTATTGGTTAAAAAATCAGATTCTCTCTCTATTTTTTGAGCATCTTCGCTGTGTAACAATCCATGCCTATAGGTGTATAAATTTTTAAAAAAATTCTTATAGTGTTCAGCTGTTTGTTGTGGATTTTGAATTGTAAGAGGGAGAGATTGAATAGTTTTTGTAAGCCTTGAAAACCCTTTGTGTGCCGTATTATTATATTTATGTCCAACTAAAATAACCATGCGATTTTGAAGTCTGCTATCATCCATAAAATTCTGTGATTCACGCAGTAATGAATTTTCTTTCTGTGGTAATAATGCCAGTAAATCTGTTTGAATATTTTTTTTAACGACAATAGAATATGTGCTAAATGCTATAAAAAATATAACAATACCAGCCCATAAAATGGCAAGATAGGGATGCAATTTTAAAGCACGATTCATCATAAAACTTACTCAAACTTACCTAGGTATTTGACCGCAGGCGAGTACTGTTTTGAATCATAGAATTTAATAGTTTCCACGTCACCATTTGCGCGCTTAATTATTACTTTGTTAATACGAGTATTTCCCTCAATAGTGAGTGTTTTTAAAACTTTAAAGTTATTTGATTTTGGCGTTAAAATTTTTTTCCATGCTTTAGAATGTTGTATTTCATGATGTATATCAAACATATCAAGTGCATCAAAATCACCAATTAAAATTTTGGATAACATGCCATTAATCTGATTTGCTTGCTGATTTTTATTTTCTGTGATTAATACTTTTTTACCATTAACAATATTATAGATCCCTGTTTTATCAATAAGCATGGATTGTTGGAATGGGGTATAAGTTTCCCATCTTAACCCTTTTGATTTTGTTAAAAAGACAGTACCACTAGAGATTAAATCTTTTGGAATACCCGTTATTTTTTTTGTTTGTGTAAATTTTATTTGTAATAATTCACCGTCTTTTAGCGCAGGTATCACAGTTTTTAAGTCACAGGCTTTTAGGAAAGATATGACACATATTATAAACAAAAGTATTCTTTTCATCCCATTACCTTTTTTATTTTATTTTGGAAAAATTGTGGTGTTGTCAGTTCTAATTTATTGTTGCCTGCTTTAACAGCAACTTGGGTACAATGGCCCTTTGTTAAAAGATTGTTGTCTTCATCATAAAGCCGAAAACCTAATTTCAATCTATTTTCATATTCTAAAAGTGTGGCTTCAACGATAAAGTTTTGCCCTAGAACAATTGGCTTAACATATTTTATTTGTAAGTCGACAACTGGCCAAACGTAGCCTGATTCTGCCATTTGCTGATAATTATAACCAATTAAGCATAAAAATTCATCACGTGCTTCTTCAAAATATTTAACATAATTGCCATGCCAAACAATGCCCAGGGCATCACAGTCAAAAAATTGAGCTTTAATATTTCGGTTAACTTTTAACGTCATTATTTTTTACCATAAAGTGGAAACTTGCGTAACTTAATTAAGGAAACCAAGGTGCGCAATACATAATCCAGTGGTTGATCATCTGTAATATAAGGAATTATATCATGAATTGCATCAATGTATTGAATCGTATCTTTTGTCAGATTTTCTTTTTTTAAATTACCTGAATTTAAGCGAATTCTAATGGCTTGAAGTGTGGCTACCATATGCGCTGCACATACTTGTTCGGTTAGTTCTAACACACGAATAGAATCACGTGCTGCAATTGTTCCCATGCTTACTTTGTCTTGGTTATGGCTTTCTGTTGAGCGTGAAAATACACTGGCGGGCATTGTATTTTTAAGTGCTTCTGCTGCCCAAGCAGAGGTCGCAATTTGAACGGCTTTTAAACCGTGATTAATAACTGATTCAGGGCCTGTAGATCCCGATATATTAGCAGGGAGGCCATGGTTCATCTTAGGATCTACCAATGTTGCAAGCTGTCGGTCTAATAAATCTGCAATGTTAGCAACTAGATTTTTTAAAGAGTCAGCAACAAAGGCAATGTGCCCACCATAAAAATGACCACCGGATAAAATGCGTGGTTCCTTACCTGTTAAATCTATTAATGGGTTGTCACAGGCAGAATTTATTTCAGTCTCAATAGTTTCTTTAAACTGGGGTAGAAAATCTGCTAGCACGCCAATAACATGTGGGGCACAACGCGTTGAATATCTATCTTGCAGGCGATGTGTTGGAAAGTGCTCTGGCACATTTTTAAGATCTCTGCTTATAAATGATGCAACTTGTGCTGGCCCTTTATGGGGTTTTGCCGAAAATAAAACATCATCAAAATGAATAGGGTTCCCTTCTAGTGCAATACAGGTTAATGCCGTTAATCTTGAGGATATTTCAACCAAATATTCTGCGCGTAAATAAGCTTCACTCGCAAGGGCTGCCATGACAGCCGTTCCATTCATAATGGCTAAGGCTTCTTTTGGTTGTAGGGTGTAAGGTGTAATATTATGTTCATTTAAGACATCTATAGATGGGCACTCTTTGCCATTGTACCAAACGGTTCGCTCTCCATATAAAACGGCTGCAATATAAGAAAGGGGTGTTAAATCGCCACTTGCACCAACAGAACCTTCACTAGGGATCATTGGTAAAATATCTAAAGCTAACAACTGTTCTAAACGTTTTAAAAGTTCAAAATTTACACCTGAAAAACCTTTGCATAAAGAAGCTAATCGGACGGCTAACACACATCGTGTTTGTTTAGGCGTTAAAAATGTTCCCATGCCACAACCATGAAAGCGCATTAAGTGTTTTGGAAGCTCGTGTACGTATTCTATGGGAACAGAACGCGTTACATTATCCCCGTATCCAGTGGTTACACCGTAAATATAGCCTTCGTTATGTAATTCATTTTTTAAGTAATCAGCGCCTTTTTGAATTAACGTTTCAAAATCTCTGTCGGTGTTTAATTTTAGTGTTGCTTCTTTTTTTGCAATCAACCCTAAATGTTCTATCGTTAGGCCATGCTGATGATCTATTTCGATTGTTTTCATAAAAATCCCCATTTTTCTATTTTACAGTTTTTGCCAAAAATCAAAAAAATTGTACCATTGATATGGGTATTTCAATGCCAGTTTTTCTAAGTATTGTGCGTATTGTTTTGCGTACGTTTGCAATTGCGCTGTTCGGTTTTTGCGGTCTAGTTTAATGCGTTCAGAAAAAAGATCTACACTTACTGAGTATTGTTTGTTTTCCTTTATGGCAGCTGCTGCATATACGGGGCACTCTAATAAAGACGCTAAAATATAGGGCCCTTGCGAAAAAGCTGCATCTTCACCTAAGAAGGGTACATAGCTTATACGTTTATTGCCAGTTACCGGAAAACGATCGGCTGCGATCACCACAAAGTCACCAGCCTCAACACGGTCTTTTAAAAAGATAATTGTTTCAGCACCAACTTCTGTGACCTCAATCATATTAATTTTTATATCAGGGTTGAAAAATTTAAGCATTTGATTGTAGCGTTTAGAATTTTTGGTATGCATTAAAATGTGGAAACGTTTTTGATGATCTATGCCTGAAACAGCGCGGCAAAATTCCATGTTACCAATATGGCTAACCAGTATAATCCCGCCTTTATTTGATGCGATGTTTTTGAAATGTGTGAGACCGTTTTGTGAGACATCTTTAATGGAAGAATGCCCGATCCAAGCCGAAAACTTATCGAGAGCCATATTAAAAAAATTCATAAAATGACACATGCTATTTTTAAATGTTGGCTGTTGATTTTTGCCTTGAATTACAAATACTTTTTGTAGAAAGTTTTTAGAGGCATTTCTTTGCTCTGTTCCCGCTAAATAATAATAGAAAACAAGCGGCCAGCCAATAAATTGACATAGCATACGCCCAAACAGTTTGTAAATTATTGAAATGAAAAACATACCTATTAAGGTGCCTCGCTCTTCTAGTGACGCCCAGTTCATACTATCAAAAGATCTGTTTAAAATTTTATAATTTGGTCTGTTTTTGAATACGGATATAATATTAAAAATCATAGTAATCACTAAACGTGTATGCATTTTTGTGATCAACCAATTATCTTGTAATAACCTGAAGTTGGATGTGTTATCTTTTGGATAAATTACTTTAACTGGAACCATCAGAGTAGGGGTCGCTTTCCAAAAAAGCCTGACCATAATTTCTGTATCAAAATCCATCCGTTTGCCAGTATGTGACGTTTGTAAAATGTTCAGTACCGGTTTTAATGGATAAATTCTAAAGCCGCACATGCTGTCTGTTATGCGAAAAGACCATGTTTCAATAAACACCCAAATATGCGTAAACCATCTGCCCATTCTACGGCCTAAAGGTATGCTTTTATTATACAAGGGTTTTCCGCTAATTAAAGCGGTTGGGTTGGCTTTTGAAATATCTAAAAAGTTTGAAATAGCAGATAAGTCATGTTGGCGGTCAGCATCAATTTGAAAAGCATGCGTATAGCCTTTATGATCTAAATATTTAAATCCTGCAATGCACGCACCACCTTTACCTTGGTTTGTTGTCAGACAAAGATACATAATTTTGGGGTATTGTTTTGTAATAGATTTAATGATGCTTTTTGTTTCTTGGTTGCTACCATCGTCGACAATTAAAATATCGATATCAAAATCTAGAATCTTTTCAACAACCCCTTTTAGGGCTTTGTAATGATTATAGGTTGGAATTAAAGCACATATGCGCTGCATGATTTTGATCCCTTATTTATAATATAGACGACCAGTTGAATACGTTTGCTCATCATTTTTGTACTCATACGTTATATAAGAATCCTTAGGGAAAATTTCAAGGATTAGTTTCAATGTTATGCCAGGTTTTATCAGATCTGTGAATTTTATAGAGGGGCAGCGTGTGATGATGCCAGAAATATTAAAACAATCTTTTGCATAGTGCACGGCCCAATGTACTTGTGTAATGCCTGGTAGGATAGGGCTTTCAGGAAAATGGCCTTTAAAATAAAATAAGTCTTTAGGTATAGAGATATCTAAGGTAGCCTTATGTCCTACTATGTTGTTATTCAGAACTTCAGGAAATAGTGGGCTCATTCTTTACTTTCTTTAAATATTTTTTGTAGAGCAGAGACGCTCCGTTTTCCAGTGCTATTTTCTGGTATTGTTGTTTCAATTTTCCATTGTCTTGGTATAAGGACAATGTCAAAATAGAGACGTAAGTGTTGCTTAAGATCATTAATAAACAGATGTTTCTTCATCACCTTAAAATGATTAACACCTTCTTGTGTTAACGTGATAAAAGCGCCTAAAATATCACGTTTTTCCTTAAGTATAGGTAAAATTGCGCAGTCTTGTATAGATGGGTGTAGTTTTAATTTTTGCTCAATTTCAGTCAAACAAACGCGCTTTCCTTCTACCTTTATAATGCGATCGTTTCGGCCAAGTAAATTGAAGGTGTTGTCACTGTGTATGGTGACTCGGTCTTGTGTTTGGTAGGGGGTGTCAAGATATGGAGAAGTAATATGAAGACAATCATCCTCAGCAAGCGTTATCTCAATACCTTTAAAAGGTGTACATTTTCCCGAGTTATCTTGTTGCTGGCGGTATGCAATACCACCAGTTTCTGTACTACCATAAATTTCAACGGGTAGGGTGCCGAGCAAGGTTTTTGTTTTTTGCGCATCTTGAAAAGAGAGTGGGGCACTTGATGAAAATACATAGGATGGCTTGTGTAAAGATTCTTCTTCTAGGCGTGATAAATGTGAGGGGCTGGTTATCAGTACATCATTTTGTTTCATGTGCGAGAAAATTTCACCCCATAAAACGAGCGTTGGGTTTAAGATTTTTTTTTCTAAATACAGCGGTAATAAAACTGAAAATAGTAACCCGTATATATGATAATGAGGCACTGTTGATATGAATTTTTCTGCATGCGATAAATCAAAGGTATCCATTAAACATTTTATTTCCGTTTCCAGCTGAAAAAGTGTTTTGTGTACTTCTTTTGGTGTCCCTGTGGATCCGGATGTGTAGAAAATAAGAGATGTCTCGTCTGGGTTTATTGGCTGCAGTTCACTAGGGTTTAAGTTGTTTAATAGCGTTGTATCCGTTAAAAAAAAGTCGCTTTTTTGTGTGATTGAGGTTATGAATTGCTTTGCTTTGCAGTGTGGTAGGAAAACTTCTTTTTTCAAGCTAAAGGTTGCCAATAGCGCTGTTAGAAAGAAACAACGATCCTCACTATACAGAATTACGTGATTAGAATCTTTAATTGTTGATCTTATTTTATGCAGTAGGTCGACATATTGTGGACCTAAAATAGCACTTAAATTTTGAACAATACTATTAATCATACTTTTTCTTTATATAGGGATATGCAAAGCCAGAAAGTAACAGAACCCCCATTAGAATATAGGCTATTAAACCATTGTATAACATCCAAAAATTCATACTTATTGATAAAGTCCATAAAGATACGCACGCATTGAAAATGCTGAAGATAAACCAGATGATTGTGAGTCTTTTTGCATATGAGACCTCATCTTGTGTAAGACTTTCTTTGCGCAGCCGCATAAAAGTTTCAATCATATAGGGTGGTTTGTAAAGTGTATACATAAAGCTAAGAGCGATCGATAAATTAATAATAACAGGATATAAATACGGCAGTTGTGTTGCATTGAAAATAAAAATAATAACGGAACATATTAAAATAAAGAGTGTTTGCACTACCCAAATCAGTGTCCGCAATTTTTTATTTGGAGCTAGTAAGTTTTTCAAAAGCACGAACACAGCAAAAGTTAACGTCACGAAATAAATCCACGGTGTGTCTTTAAATAGATACACCCATAGAACATACGTGAATGGCATAACTGATAATAAACAATTAAGAAGTTTCTTAACCATGAATCAACTTGTGTACGTGATCGACGACATCTTGAACTGTTCTAATTGTCTTGAAATCATTAGGGTCAATTTGCTTGTTAGTGATTTCTTGTAGTTTTACAATCAAATCAACAGCATCAATAGAATCTAAATCTAAATCTGTATAAAAATTAGATTCAGGGGTAATATCCTCTAACGGGATTTCAAAGTACTCTAAAAGATATTCTGTAATTTTTGAGTAAATTTCTTCTTTATTCATAGCCATAATCCTTATGCTTCTGACTTAATAAAATGCGCTAATGTTTCCACCGAATAAAAATGTTTTTTAATATCATCATCCTGTTCTTTAACAGTAATATTGTACTTCTTTTTTAACATAATACCAATTTCTAAAGCGTCTATAGAATCTAAACCAAGTCCCTCTCCAAATAAAGGTTCTGTTGTTTCAATATCGTCTACTGAAACATCTTCTAAGTTGAGTGTGTTAATAATTTCTTGTTTGATTTCTTTTTCTAGGTTATTCATAACCAAGCCTTTCATTATAATACTTCTGCATGTCTGCTGTTAACTGGCGCACACGAATAGAGCGTGGCTTATCACCTTGATAATCCGAAACTTTAAATAAGGGGCCTATTTCAACCTGAAAAACAGCGGCCTTATCAGGTATGTTATACCATTTGTCTCCTTTTGTCAGCGTTACTGGGCTACAATTTATAAAAATTGATTGAATATTAGCATTTGTAAATAACGCTAAGTTTCCAACACTGCGCTGTAGTTTAATAGGTTGGTTTGGTTCCGTTCTGGTGCCCTCTGGAAATATAAGAATATTTTCTCCGTTTTCAAGGTGTTTTTTCACAATATCTAAAAAAAGATCAGGTTCTATATCGTTAGGGATATAGCGTGCACTTCTAACAGCAACGCCTAAAAAAAGATTATTCCATAACGCCTTTTTAACAACACACTGAATACCCTTTAAATAAGCCATGATAATAACAACATCAATCAGTGTTGGGTGGTTGCAAATAATAATAGAGCTCTTTAAATTTTTCAATTGGTTTAATGCCTTAGCATCAATTGTGAAAACACCTAGATTCTTTAGGACACTTAAAAATAATTTAAACATACGGCTATTTGTAGAGCGTGCGACGCGTTGTCTTTTCTCTGGTGCTCTGTTTAGCAGTGATATCGCTGGAAATAAGAACAGGCAAGCAAGGAAACCACATAAACCGAAAATTATAAAGCTTAACCCTGTCGCAAAAATACGTCTTATTTTATCTACTGTCATTATATTTTTTTTATTGTGAACTGCCCACAAGGCATTGAAATTTCGCATATATCATTATTGTTACAAAAAAATCTGATTAAATTGTTAAGATGAAATGAAAAATCATTTTGTTTTATGTGTTGATATTCTAAAAATAAGTCAGATTCATCGGTGTAATCTAGCGTCATACCTATGATGATTGCTTCTTGGTTATCAATTGCTAATGTAGAATATACATCATGCAATTTGAAATCATAATATAAATACCCAATTGTTTGTTTTGTCGTTTTACAAAGAACATAAGCTTCTAAAAGACCTAAAGAAAAACTATGAATGCCAGCAGACACGGCTGTATGCATAGACGTATTTTTTGTTTTAATGCTGTACATAGCAGGCAGTGCATTATGGACTGACATGCTAAAATTTGTTGGAGATAATAGTTCGTTATCGGTAATATTTTGAAAAAGCTGTACCATACGGTTTGTGTCACCGTGGCGTGATGACATAACCCAAATCATATTGTCAGATTCATTGTTTGGTGAGCAAAGGTCCATCACAGAGAGTACGTTATAGCCAAATTCACCTAATCGCCGCCTTAATACTTTTGGCACATGCGCAATTAAGGGGCTGTCACTATGACGCCCCTTAATTATATTGTTTTTATACCAGCATGGTTTGATAATGTGCATGCTTATAAAATCATTTATCGAATGTTGTTCGTTATAAATACAGAATTTGCAGGTTCTTGATCTTCACTAACTTCTGATACTTTGGTCATAATTGCAGTCTTCAAGTCTGAAACCCATTTGTTATACTTAGGATTAATTTTTCCATGTTTTTCTTTTAAGTTTGTGGAACTTACATGATGAATTGTAAACTGTTCACTTGTATGGATTACTTTAACTGTAGCGCTTGAGCTACGTGAGTTGTAAACACACAACATCATACCAGGCGCTTCGCTTGCACAGCTCCATTTTGTTTCTTTACCAGCTTTAATAATCGCTTTTTTTACTTGGTTGTTAGACAAATTTTTTGCGCCAGGTAGTAACATTGTTGGTACTTGTGTCATTGTCTCATGTCTTGAACATGATGTTGTTAGTGCAATAGAGATTGCAAGTAAGCTTACTAGTTTTAATTTCATTTTGATCTCCAGTTTGTAATTAATTATTGTTTCGTAACTCTTCAAGAATGCGTTGTTGTAACTTTCTTACCCATTTTCCGTATTTAACATGTATTTTATCATCTTTATTCTCCATTCCAGATGAAGAGACATACTGTATATTAATGTGTGCTCTGTTTTTTAACAATTGATTACCATAAAATATACGAATCGTTGTGTTATGTTGTCTTGCGGAATAAATACATCGCAAAACATCAGTACCTTCTTCTCCGCAATCCCATTTTAATGATTTCGCCGCAGATAAAATTCTATTTTTAATTTTATAACTAGACATATCTATTAAAGAAGGTGCTTCAAATACGTGCTCTTTTTTTACGTCCTCATAGCGTGTCATGCATGAAGTTAAGGGTAGCGCAGATATAGATAGCACAATATATTTTAATTTCATTCCTAATCACTTGTTTTTTTGTGAACAAGATCATATTAACTTGTTAAAAGATATTGTGCAAGTCTAAAGCTATATCTTGTATGATAAGCGGAACATTACATGGTGTGATTTACGTTGTGCTTCAAGGGTACGTGCCGTATCATTTGCAAATACTTTGTTGAACTTCTTACTTATTGAATAGCTATATTCAATACCGCCGATAAGCTTATTGTCAAAGTGATGTTCTAGACCAAAACCTGGTGCAAATGCAGGAACTGTTTTTGACACATTGGCAAGTTTTTCGCCATTTATACCATTAATATAGCTGGCTGTATCTTTACTGAATTCAATGCCCAATTTTGCATAAGCCATTGTTTTTTCAGAAAATACGTGACCAAGTTTTGGTGTGATACCAAAAACAACACCTCGCTTATATTCTACACGATCTGCTGTTGCTAGGTTTTGATTGATGGTTTTTGTCGCTTTATGTTTTGGTGTTGCATAGAGGTACACTTCACCTCCTAGGTAGAAGTTTTCTTGCAATAACTTTCCGTACCCCGTGTGTAGACCAAATGCTTGACCAACTTTGTACTTGTTATATTCATTGTTGGCGCCAGCGTTTTTATCATTAAACTGTGTGGATCGTCCTTCTGTGCCTGCACTTCCACCAACATAAAAACCTGTTAAAGCATCTGTAAACGCATATGTTTGTGTCGCCATTAGTGCAATATATAAACTTTTTTTCATTTGTTTTCTCCTTGTGTGAAAAATATTTTGCAACTTATTGTTTATGGTAAACCTTCTGATCTTAAATGTCTAATCTTGCTTGGATGCAAGTTAGACTGCAATATTTTTTATAGACTGATGTATGTATCATGATATGCTGATGAAGTGGTATTTAATAATTGTGGTATGTATGAAAAAAAAATGTTTCGTCTATTTTTGGTTTCAATAACAGGCGTTATATCAGCGCAGTAAGATAACACCTGAAATGAATAATTTCTTCGAAAGCAACACGGTATAGTTTCGTTGTCTGAAAAGGCTATACTTAATCAATTGCCGTTATCAGGGTTTAATGTCATTGAACAACAAAACCCAATCCTATTTTGATCTGTATATCCCAAAGGTGAAATTCCTGATTCAAATAGATGGCCAAATCATTTTCTCTGTGGTCAGCAACTATTACGTAATTCAATAATAGATCGTGTGCACTGAATGCATAGGTATCAAGTTTATCGTATTAATTTAGAGAAGTTTGAACGTGATACAGAATATAAAAAGGGTATCATGGCAATTCAATTTCTAACCAGGGTGTTTTCCTATCCTGTACAAAACGCAACATAGCGTAATTGCTGATCTCAGCTTTCAAGATGTTGTCAGTTATCCAGCAGTAAAACCTCAATCTGGATCTTCAGAGGCATCAGGAGAACTTGAGTCTAGTAGTGAGGATGATAGTCATGCTGACTCAAAAGATGTAAAACATGCAGATGGAGCTGGTGATATATTGTCACCGGCTTATACCTCCTCCCCCAGGTTGGGATGAAATATACCGTGATCTTGAAAGATGAATAAGTAGATTGTTCTGAGATAATTTTCAGTAGATACTGTTGAACAGATGCTATGAAAGAGAAAAAAAAGACGTAATGGTTTTGAGTTTATTCCTCAAGAAGAATTAACGTACTTTCAGCAGATAAAACATTTGGTGGTGTGCTGATAGTTGGCGTATTGCTATACAGAACGGGTGTTAGCTTGTTTTTATGTGCGCAATTAAAAAATGTCCCGTAATTTGTGCAGATATCAAAGCGTGTGCCAATTAAATATTGCGTATTATACTCAGCAAATTCAGTGGCAATTTCGCTTCTTAAATTTGCCTCCATGTCATTGGGTAACACAAGTGTTAAGGGCGCTTTTATCTGTTTGGATAATTTGAATAAATATTCTTGTCCATCTTTTTGTAAGATATCAATGCCAGGTGTATCTACTAAAAGGATTTGATTATTCTTAAGAGCTGTGTCTTTTTCTTTTAAATAGTGTTCAATTCCTTGTTCGATTGGCACTTCTAGCATATCCATATATGTTTTAAGTTGATGGAATGCCCCCGCTTTTTCATCTAGTGTAATTACGCGAATATCATGATCTAACGTTTTTAATACAACGGCAATTTTTCCAATAAAAGCTGTTTTTCCAGAACCATATGGCCCTACAAAAGTTACGGGAATTTCAGGTTTTAATGTATGAATCCACACGGGGTCAAATTTAATAAGTTTTGATAATGTTTCTTCTATTACATTCTCATTATTTGAAAAATTTTTAGCTAAAAGATCAATCCATGAATCGCAAAAATCATGATTTAAGCTATGTTTGTCGCAGATGCTTACAATATGTTTGATTAGCGTGATTGGGTCTGGCGTTCTTGCTGTGCTTAGTGGTTTTTGTGTGTTTTGTTTTGGAAGATCTTTGATTAAAATTGGTTTGTGTTGAATATTTGTTTCAGGCTCTTTGCTAAAATATAGACTAGGTGTTGATAGAAAAGGTTCCTCATCATATTTTTCTGCAAAAATTTTAACACCCTTTTCTGTCTGCTCTGATTTGATAATATAGGCATCGTCACCCAGTACCTTTTTTGCTTTTTCAAAAGCATCTCGCATAGAAGAACCAATGAATTCTGATTGAGTCATAGTAAAGACAAGTAAAAAAACACCTATTTACAGTGTGCGCGCATTTTATTTATTTGTATAGGGGCTATTGATTTGAACGTATAGCAGCGCCCATATGTTTTTTGCCGCGTTGTTTAGCAAGATTGATTTGAAATTGGCGATCACGCGCTGTTTTTAACTGTTTTTCCGTACGTTTTCCGTGGCAAAATGGACAAGAAACACCATGTTCATACAGGTCAGACTCTCTGTCTTTTGCTGAAATGGGTTCACGACAGGCACCGCACGTTTTATAATCCGTCAGTTCTAGGCCGTGTTTTACAACAACACGGTGATCAAATACATAACATCCACCGTCCCAAAGACTTTTCTCTTCTGGTGTTTCTTCAATATATTTTAGAATGCCGCCTTTTAGGTGGTATACATCATCAAAACCAAGGTGGCGCATATGTGAAGTTGATTTTTCACAGCGTATACCGCCCGTGCAAAACATGGCAACTTTCTTACCTTTCCATTTATCTATATTGTCCTCAACGAATTTTGGAAAGTCTGTAAATTTTTTGATTTTGGGATTGATAGCACCTTTAAACGTACCGACACGGTATTCATAATCATTACGGGTATCGATCAGAACTGTATCTGGGTCCGCTATTAAGGCGTCCCATTCGCGTGGATTAAGATACGTTCCTTTTTTATCATTGGGATCTAGTCCTTCAACGCCAAGGGTGACGATTTCTTTTTTTAATTTTACCTTTAAGCGATAAAAGGGTAGGGTGTCTGAAAAGGATTCTTTATATTCAAGGGCCTTAAAGCCCAATGCATTTACAAGGTGGTCTTTCACAATATCTATGCCGTCCCTCGCGCCGGCAATCGTGCCGTTTATGCCTTCACTTCCTAATAATAAAGATCCAACGATACCATTGCTATGGCACAAATCAAACAGAGCTGTACGTACATCCTTAAAATTAGGGAAGTTTCTAAATTCGTATAATGCTGCAACGACAACCATGTTTACCTCTAATGTAATCTTATAACAAAAATTGGTCGGACCGGCGGGATTTGAACCCACGACCCCTACTCCCCCAGAGTAGTGCGCTACCAGGCTGCGCTACGATCCGAATATTTTTTTGCTTAAGAAAGTCTGTTTTGAACCTGTAATCTAACTATTACGTATCGGTTATTCTACTCTCTAAGCACCTTTAGCATACTATATATACGTACAAAAATCTAAGTTATTTTTCACACTACTGCATTACCGCTAGAGAAAATTACTTATTAACTATTTGTTGGCCGAGAAGTTGTAAACTATATATTGTGCCAAATAATGAAAATAGAGCAGGTAAAATGAAGAGATTGACACGGTTTTATTCTTAGTTCTTTACATTCTTCATTGTTACAATGTTTTTGCATAATCTGATGAGGAAAATGATACAGTGAGTATTAAAGAACTTACCACAAATATGGGTGAGGATCTTGCGTGTCTTAAGGTAATGCATGACGGTATTATGCATGCTTCAAGGGAAGAAAGATCCGATTTTTCTGTTACTTCACTAAGTGATGATGAAGACGACTTAATAATTTGTCTAAATGAAGCAAATTTATAAGCTAATTAGCGTTGATTTTTTTTTCATAAAAATAATGCACGTTAACTATTTCTTAATGTTTTAAATATATATTTGTAATATGGAAGCCTAATAGGAAGATAGCTATGAAAGTGCGTATATTAACACCATTGTTGTTAACAGGGGCCGTTTTAACTTGCCCCCAAAATATTTTTGCGAACCAACAAGAACATAATGCAGGTGTACAAAACCTTATTGAAGAAATTAAGGCAGATTTAAATACCCTAGAGAAAATGATACATTTAGACGCCGGTGATGCTGGGCAAGTTGATCCGCCACTAGGTACGCAAGAACCTTCTGATATTGAACAGAGAGAACCCGTCGCCGATGACAATGATAAAGTTGATTTTTCTGAAATAGATAGAAAGCAAAAGGATCTAGCTGTGGTTCAAGAGGGGGCTGAAGAGGGTAAATTATCAAAAGTTCATGAGCTTATTAAGAACTATATGGACGCGCAAGGTTCTGCTGCACGTATGGTTGCAGAAAAAGTAATACGTGATGCGTTTAAAGTAGATCACAAAAATACATGCTTTGAAATTGTTAAATATATTCAAGATGGTGGTAAGGGACAAAATGAAAAATTTGGCACGCTATTTAGCTTGATGGATATGGATGCACGTTATGCCACAAAAGGTAATAAAGATATTTTAAAGGGTATCAGAGAAGGTGTTCAAATGCGTGAAAAAGATGCACGTGGTGTCTATTTCAAACAAAAAGTAAGGTTTACCCCTGAAATGCTTTGTAAAAAATAATACATTTGGTACTTTAATTTAAGTCAGTGACTGAAACATAGTTCATATTTTCCAGTGGATACAATATACGTGAAAATAGTCACTGACTTTTTTGTGCCTCTAGTTAGGGAAAGTTTTATTGACAATTCCCTATAATTGTATCACTATATTCTTTATTACGCTTTTACTTAGCGTATGAATTTGGATAAAGTTAGAGAAACAACATGACAGTGGTGAGACAATATCTGCACTTATAGCGTATGCGATTTTTAATTATATCGAATCGTGTGTGAAAAATACTGGCAATTAGAAGTTATCTAAAGCTAAAAGAAAGCAGAATTTATGTTATCCCTTATTAATTTATCGAAAACTTTTGGCCATAAAGTTTTATTCAAAGATTTAACGCAAACAATTTCTCAAGGTGCTCATGTCGCATTAGTGGGTGCAAATGGGGCAGGTAAGACGTCACTCCTTAATATTATTTGCGGCCTAGATAAATGTGATGGTAATGGCCAAATTGTGATTCCCAATGGGTTTAAAATTGGTTATTTACCACAAGAAATTAATCCCAATCCTAAACAGTCTATTTTTGAAGAAGCTTTAAGCGGCCACTCAGATTTGTATCCTTTGCATGTAAAACGTGACCAAGTGTTAAAGCAGATGGAAGAAAATTATACTGAAGATATTCATCATGTGTATGAAGAAGTTGAAAATGAATATCAAAATTTAAATGGTTATCAGCTAGAAGGTAGCGCAGATAAATTACTGAAAGGTCTGGGCTTCTTAGAAAAAGATTTGGGGCGTGACCCTAAAGAATTTTCGGGTGGTTGGCGTATGCGTTTAGAACTTGCTAAGGTTCTTGTGAATCAGCCCGATGTTTTAGTGTTAGATGAACCGACAAACCATTTAGATTTACCCAGTTTAATGTTCTTAGAAAATTATTTGATTAACTTTAAAGGTACATTGCTATTCGTTTCTCATGATCAGGACTTATTAGACCGTTTGGCCAAAAAAGTTTTATATTTGCGCGATGGAAAAATTTCTGAATATACAGGAAACTTCTCGTCTTTCTTGGAACAGCATGCCTTAGAGAAAGAGCAGGCTGCCGCACAACATGAAAATATTAATAAAAAAATTGAGCATAATCAAAAATTCGTTGATCGTTTTGGTGCAAAAGCATCTAAGGCAACACAGGCCCAAAGTAAGCAAAAAGCTGTGGACCGCCTAAAATCTATGCAGTCAACTATTGAACTTGAAGGCAAACAAGCAGCGCCAAACATTAATATACCAATTCTGAGACAAAGTGTGAAAAATGTTTTAACGCTTGATGCGCTGACTGTTGGTTAC
>CAZTIE010000003.1:0-3420 GCA_964613645.1 uncultured Verrucomicrobiales bacterium | reverse complement strand
GCGACACCATTAATTAAAAAGATAAATCTTATGGTTCAACGCGGGCAAAAAATTGCAATTGTTGGCGCGAACGGTATTGGTAAATCAACAATTTTAAAAAGCTTGATTGGTGAAATTCCTGTTCTTGATGGTAGTGTGAGCCATGGTGAAAATGTTCAATTGGGTTATTATGCCCAGAGTCAGGTGAATCAATTAAATTTATCAGCCTCTGCTTTTGACAATGTATTAGAATCGAATGGCTTGTTGTCTGAAGGCGATATCAGAAGGATTCTTGGAAGTCTTTTGTTTAAAGACCAAGATGTTAGAAAGCCAGTTTCAGTTATGTCTGGTGGTGAAAAAAGTCGTGTTGGTTTGGCCTGTATGATTGCTAAAAAAGCCAATATGCTTTTAATGGATGAACCTACTAATCATCTTGATTTAATATCACAAGAAAATTTAGCAGATTCTTTGGTAAAATATGCAGGAACATTAATATTTGTAAGCCATGATCGGCGTTTTATTAACCGTATTGCAACCCATGTTTTGGGGGTTAAGAGTAATGGCCAACATTTGTTCGTTAAAGGAAATTTAGACGCTTTTTTTGAAGATGCAGAGCGCTTAAATTTTGATTTGATGCAGTAGATTAATATGCCTGTTATGTATTCATAAACTGCTATACTCTTCATAAGATACTTCTGTTTCAATGTAGGGGCATGAAACAATGTTAAAATCATACCTTGTGGGTGGGGCGGTTCGGGATAAACTTTTGGGTATTCAAAACTGTGACAACGATTATGTTGTTGTGGGTGCAACAGAACAAGAAATGTTAACTGCTGGTTTTGTAAAAGTTGGTGCAGCTTTCCCTGTGTTTTTGCACCCAGGTACTCAAGCGGAATATGCGCTTGCAAGAACAGAACAGAAAACCTCTGTTGGGTATCAGGGATTTTCCTGTCAATTTGATCCCAGTGTTAGTTTAGAGGATGATTTAGAGCGTCGGGATTTAACCATTAATGCCATTGCTTTTGATGGTGAAACTTATATAGATCCCTTTAATGGGACTTCAGATTTAGAGAATAAAATTTTGAGGCCAGTAAGCACAGCGTTTAAAGAAGATGCAATACGCGTTTTGCGTGTGGCGCGATTTAAGGCAAAATTTCCTGACTTTACGCTTCATGATTCTTTCTACCCTTTAATTCAGGCAATGAAAAATAGTGGGGAGTTAAACAGCTTGCAACCTGAGCGTGTGCGTACTGAGATGGAGAAAGCTTTTAAAGAGATTAAGCCATCGTTGTTTTTTGAAACGCTTAAAGTGCTTGGTGTTTTAGAGTTCATTTTTCCTGAACTGCATGCGCTTATTGATGTGCCGCAAGTTAAGCAATATCACCCTGAAGGTGATGCTTTTACCCATACTATGATGGTGCTAGATGCTGCGCACACGCAAGGCGGAGATCAGACATGTTTATATGCTGCCTTATTACATGATTTAGGAAAAGGAGTAACGCCCGATAGCATTTTACCGCAGCATATAGGACACGAAATAAACGGTGTGCCTTTAGTTGAAATTTTTTTGAATCGGTTTGGTATATCAAAAAACGCTGCCTTTATTCTGAATTTCACGCAGCATCATTTGCAGGTGCATAGGTGCTTAGAGATGCGCTACGGGAAAATAGTAGACCTATTAGATATATTTAAAATAAAAAAAACATCAGATATTGCCCTTAAAAATTTAATTATATGCGCAAAAGCAGATGCTTTGGGTAATCTGAATGATGATTACATGCAGGCGGATCATCTTGTGAAGTGTATTCAGGTTATAGAAAAGTTAGATTTTGTGGCAATAACAAAAAATGTTGAAAACGCTAAGAAAGCAGCTTGTGTGAAGCAAGAAAAAGTGCGTGCGTTAAAGCATGCTATACCATAAACTAATTTAATTTGTTATTCGCGACAAAGGATTTCAACAGTTTTTGTGCACGTTCATTACATATGAGACAGATTTAAGTCTCCGTGATGGTTAAGTTTAAGGTACTCTACTGGTGATAAATTGTCTAAGCTTTTATGCAGCTTGTAGTTGTTATAGGTATTAACCGGCTTTTGTCAGATCAGCCTGGATATCACGTACGGAATCTTCCTGCATAGGCAGGTTATCAACTACTACCGGCTTTAGCTAGCAATAGTTGATAGATGACCTTGTTAATAAATATGTCTAGTATCTCATTTTATATAGATTTAGCTATACAATATTGTATAGCATAACGCATTATGCTATTCTTTAATAAGTTTTTCTATCTTAAGGACTAAGATTATGCAGAGAACGACTCTCTTTAACTTTCCATTTGTTTTCATCACTATAACGCTTTCAATCAACGCAAATAGCCTACGAGATATATTAAAAGAAGTTGGCAGCATTGCACAATCAGAAAATTTAAGTCCAAGTTGCTTTATAATGCATGCTGATCAGGAAGAGCCTGCAGTCGTCAATTTTCATCAGGAAATAATAAACCTTATGGGCTCAGCTGGACTGAAGGTTCTATATGCAAGTCAGGGTGATCATAACGGACTACCAATTGGTGGCAATATCCAAGAATATATGCGCCTAGGGATTCTTAAATCTGATTTTATTTTTGCTTTATACTCCCCTAAATTTTTCGAAAGAAGTACAATGCCAATGTCTGGCATTAGCACAGAAATTCATATACTAACAGAACGTTTTGCATCAGATACCTTAACCTGCTTCATTCCTATTATTATATCCGGAACTCTAGATACATCTGTTCCCTATTGTTTAAGAGATTTATTAGCATCACAAAGCCCTGCAGAGGGCATGCCTTTTTCTGTTGAAATGTTTACAACAGATTTGCTGCATCTGCTATATTACAGAATATTTTCTAATTCAAAAGCTATTCAAAACCTATTAAGGTCTGTAATTGAGAAAAAGAGTCCTTACGAACCATATCAAAGTGATAATCACCCAGCATATTCTACCATGACAATCTGTATGAGTTCATTAGGTTCTATACCAGAAAATCATGATACAACTATAATTAGCATGAGCTCAATTGATGGAACTCACTCACAACATTCTATTCCTACTGTTCATATGAGCAGCTTTGAGACTCAAAATACTCAATTTTCTATTCCTACTGTTTATATGAGCTCCATAGGCTCAAATAGAACCCCTGAAAGCCAAGATAATGGTGTGACATTAGTTGGGTAGTTTGGTTTTTCGCCCCTGCAATGTAAACGGCGCCATTTTTGGTTGCGGCACTAAACACTGGATTTCCCTCCCCCCGGAAAGTAGGACACACTATTATGAACTAGTGTTCAACCAATGAAGGGTATAAACATGACACGCAAAATAAGAACATACACTGAAGAATTCAAACAAGAATGGCCACATTCAAGTTTGAAGTGCAACACGGTTGATATTTTTATTAAATGCCT
>CAZTIE010000002.1:0-25029 GCA_964613645.1 uncultured Verrucomicrobiales bacterium | reverse complement strand
GGCTTTTATTATATTCAGTCCAATTTATAACTTTATATTTTGGCTTGGGACGTGATTTAGAAGATGGTGAGTTAAGTTTTGGCTTGTACGGCATTTGAAACAATAATTGTTTTTAAATATGCTAACAAAATAATTAAAAGTTCTTAACTTTCATGACCCTGCCGAACAAAGCCCCTAAACGTCAGCTTTCCGTATAGATGATACGTGCAACAAATTACTATACTCCGTTGTACCAAATGGCACGCTGGCGGAAATAACAATAACATCCCCATTTTTTGAAAAGCCCTCTTGATAGGCAGTCTCACAAGCTGTGTCTTGCATTTGCTGAAAGCTAAATACTTTAGCGTGCATAACGGCATGCACGCCCCAGACAAGCGTTAACATTCTACAGGTTTTTTGCTCTGTTGGAAGCGCTATAATCGGCGCTAATGGGCGTTGTCTTGCTAGACGCAATGTTGATTCGCCACATATTGTGAACGAAACAATAGCCGATGCCTTTATGGTTGATGCAACATTTTTTGTAGCAAACATCATAGCATCTTTTTCCATGTATTGTTCTATAGAAGATAACATATGTGACACCTGTCTATCTTCGGTTATATCATACTCTACAGTTTTAATAATTTTATCCATCATCTTAACGGCTTCCACAGGGTATTCACCTGTCGCTGTTTCAGCAGATAACATAACAGCATCAGCGCCATCATAAATAGCAGTTGCAACATCGGATGTTTCTGCCCGCGTTGGGGATGCATTATATATCATAGATTCTAACATTTGCGTTGCAACAATGGCTGGCCGTCCTTGTCGTTTGCATTTTTGTAAAACCTTTTTTTGAATAACAGGCACTTCCTCTAAGGAAACTTCTACACCCAAATCGCCGCGCGCTAACATAATGGCATCACTATGAAAAATAATATCATCAATATTTTCTAAGGCTTGGGGCTTTTCAATTTTTGCAATTACTTTTGCGCGATCGTTTATCAGTGCTTTAATATCAATAATGTCTTGCGCGTGTTGTACAAAAGATAAAGCGACCCAATCTATATCAAGCGTTAAACAAAAGTCCAAATCTATTTTATCTTTTTCAGTTAATGCTGAAATCGCAATTTTACAATCGGGTAAGTTCACCCCTTTTTTACTGGATAGTTTTCCGCCCTGTATCACTTTTGTAATAATAAAATCAGACCCACATTCAGTGACTTCAAGAACAATTTTCCCATCATCCAATAAAATGTGTCCACCATTTTTGACCACCTTAAATATTTCAGTGTTAGCAATGTAGACACGGTCTTTTGACCCAGGTGCTTTTTGCATATCAAGGCAAAAAGCGTCATTTTCTTTTAAAGAAATACTGCCATGGTCAAACATGCCAATACGAAGTTTGGGGCCCTGAAGATCTACCATAATGGAGATTGGTCGTTGATGCGCTTCTTCTAATTCACGAATATAGATCATATTTTGCTTATGATCTTCATGAGTTCCATGAGAAAAATTCAACCTAAAAACATCTACACCACTTAAAAATAAATCTTCTATTTTTTCTTTTGAAGATGTCTGTGGGCCTAGTGTTGCGATGATTTTACTTTTTCTTAAACGATGCATATAAGAACTTGAAATATAAAAGCTATCTTTAGTATGACGCGAATTATTATTTTTGTAAAAAAAAGACTACTTGTTAAGACAATCTTAACATTCAATCTGTAAAATAAAGATATATAATCATTTAAGTAGGATACTTTCAAATGTTAAAAACAATAATCAAAAAATTATACTTTGTCCTGTTATGTTTTGCCTTTTTGGGAAGCTATGTAGCACAGGCCGTGGCTATGGCAACAGGTGCAGAAATTCACCTCATTAGTAGCAAAAAGAAGAAAAAGTCCAAGACGAAAAAAAAGAAAACGTCCAAAACGAAAAAAAAGACAATGTCTAAGGCAGAAAAAAACGAGGCTAGAAAGAAAAAAGCTGAAGAAAAGAAAAAAAGACGTGCTGCTGCCAAAAAGAGAAGAGCTGAGAAAAAAGCTGCCCGAAAAAAAGCAAAAGAAGCTAAGGAAGACAGCAAGAAAAGTCATGACAACTCTGATGACGACAGCAACTCTGCAGATGATTCAGACAAGAAAAAAAGTGCAAAAGATCGTGCGAAAGCTAAGCTTAAGCAGCTATCAGGAAAAATAACTGATGAACATAAAGCTAAAGCAATTGCTGGCGGAAAAAAAGCCGCAATAGCCGGAGGCATGGCGCTTTTTTCAGGAATATTCAGTGGAAAAAGTGTTGGAGAATCTTTAAAAGCTGGTGCTAGTGCTGGTGCACAATCTGCCAAGGCTGATGTTGCTGCGCATTCTGAAACGGCTGGAGCTGTTTTAAATTCTGATGCTGCAAAAGCATTGGAAAAAGGAAATATTGGTGATGCTTTCAAAGCTGGAACAAATGCCGCACAAGGCGCAATCGCAGATCCTGAAAAACGTGCAGCACTCGCTAGAATGGGTGCAACTGCAGCCGGTCAAGATGCTGATGCCGCTGCAGGAATTGCTGGTTCAGATGCCGTTGGTCAAGGTGCAGGCATGTTAATGAAAGGTGATTTTAGTGGTATGGCTAATATGGGTAAGGATGCCGCACAAGGCGCAATAGCAGATCCTGAAAAGCGTGCAGCACTCGCTAGAATGGGTGCAACTGCAGCCGGTCAAGATGCTGATGCCGCTGCAGGAATTGCCGGTTCAGATGCCGTTGGTCAAGGTACAGGCATGTTAATGAAAGGTGATTTTAGTGGTATGGCTAATGCAGCTAAAGCTAAAATAAACGACCCAGAATTGAAGCAAAAAGCCCTAGGTATGGCCGCAAATAAAGCTGCAGGTATGATGGGTGAAGAAGACTCTGACGATGAAGAAGCCTCACCCTTTGAAGAAGAAAGCGATGACGATGCTGGAGCAAGTGATTCTGACGATGAAGAAGCCTCACCCTTTGAAGAAGAAAGCGATGACGACTCCCCTGAAGAGACAGAAGAAATGGATGAAGAAAATCTATTTGTTTAAATAATACATGGCTATCTTTCCCAATAAACAAGAGATAGCCTTTATTTTTTAGGATTGTATTTTCATACACTTCACAGTATTTAACAATAAATTAGCAACAGTCATAGGACCAACACCACCCGGAACAGGGGTAATAGCCTTTGCTTTTTGTGATACCGCATCAAAATCGACATCCCCCAAAATTTTCCCCGTTTTCGCGTCACGTGAAATACCCACATCAATAATAACAACACCCGGCTTAATATGGCCTTCCCCTATTAAATGGGGCACACCCGTTGCCACAACTAAAATATCGGCCTGTCGTGTAAAATATTTTAAATCTTTTGTATGTGAATGCGTATACGTAACTGTTGCATGTTCGTGAAGCAGTAGTTGCCCAATAGGGTTTCCAACCAGCGCTGATTTTCCAACGATGACGGCATGCAGGCCAGTTAGGTTAGGAATAACGCTATGAATCAACTGCAAACACCCTTGTGGCGTACAGGGTTTTATACCAGAAGTATCAGCCATTATATGGCCCAAATTATGAGCAGTTAGGCCGTCAACATCTTTAAATGGGTCTATATGCTGCAGCACGACATCACGATCAATGTGACTCGGAAGTGGCAACTGAACTAAAATGCCATGAACTTGTACGTCTTGATTAAGTATGGTAATTTTATCAATAAGTGCTTGAGTGGTAATATCTTGGCTCATTTCATGAACTGTTGATGAAATGCCAACGTTATGACACGCCACCACCTTTTTTTTCACATAAATAGCACTGGGTGCAAAATCACCCACGACAATCACATGCAGTGATGGTGTTTTTTGCAAGTGTTGAATTTGTGATTTAAGTGTTTGCTGTAAGTGTTCAGCTTGTTGTTTTCCATCAATAAGAATGAAAATAGCCTCCTGTTATGTATGTGTGTTAGCCAGCTAAGGGACTGGAAATCAGTTTAATAATAATTTGGTAAATGATACCATCTATAAGGGATACGAACAAAAGCAGCACAACAGGACTAAGGTCTATGCCGCCAAAATTAGGCAGAAAACGTCGTATAGATGCTAAAAATGGCTCAACGATCGAAAACAAAAAATTATGAACTTTATAAACAAATTGGCTATAAGGATTGATAATTTTAAAAGATTCTAGCAAATTGATAATCACATATAAAATAACAGCCCACCGAAACAACCCTAAAACAGCTGAAATAAAATCAAGCATCGGTTTAAAAATAATATCCATAGAAAACTCGCTATATTTTTAGTTTAAGATATCATATATACAACTTATTTAAAATAGAGTTCATTTAAGGTGATTTTTTCTTTTGCAGGGCATCATCATGTGAAATTGCTCTAGATCTTTTGAATGTCTCCCATTCCGCTGCCATCATAGAGGTGCCGTAACAGCTGCTTGAGGGACACAACAGAAATGCCCACAACATTTTCTTTAGTTGTTTGTGGCTTAGCAGTAGGGTGTGGCGTCTCAGGTCTTGCAAACAATTCATCTTTAGGATAACCACCCATTAAAAGTTGATTGTGTCCAGAATTTCGGGACGGTAGACTATCAAATGCAACTAGATATGGCCTAAATGTAGGAAGTTGCATGAGGTCTGGGTCTTCTGCACCGAATAATGGAAATATTACGACCAACGACACTGTTAACTTTTTCATGAAGAATAATATCTTGTTTAACTAAAATGCATATACTTAATATACCAGTTAAAAGGCTGATTGGGCAATTGACTTCATCATAATACCAAATATGCATAGGTTGAAGCAGATAATTTTTACATATAAAGGGAGGATAATTTCAAGTTCCTACACAAAAATCTTTATATTACTTAAGAGAGTGTTATCAAATTGCACTTACAAAGACACTTCTTGATCGACTTTTCCCTATATTTCTTGTATTCTAGCGATATCTTTAAAAATAATGGTTAAACAATTATGAAAATATCTGGAAACGAAATTAAGGTTGGTAATATTATAGAGCATGAAGATTCTTTATGGATCGCCGTAAAAACGCAACATACGCAACCCGGTAAAGGTGGCGCTTACATGCAAGTAGAGCTTAAAAACTTAACAACTGGTACGAAAAAAAATGAACGGTTTCGTGCGGCAGAATCTGTAGAACGTGTTTATCTTGATGAACAAGAATTTTCATATTTATATGCCGAAGGTAATCAGTTTGTATTTATGGACCAAAATACATTTGACCAAATAAACCTTTCAAAAGATTTTATTGGTGATGCGGCGCCTTTCTTACAAGACAATATGATGGTTCAAATTTGTTTGCATGACGGGCAACCTATCAGCATTAAATTGCCTGAACATGTCACCCTAGAAGTTACAGAAGCAGACGCTGTTGTTAAAGGACAAACGGCTTCATCATCCTTTAAACCGGCTATGCTAGAAAATGGTGTAAAAGTTATGGTACCACCGCATATTGCATCGGGCATGCGTGTTGTTGTGAACACGGTAGATGGCACTTATGTTGAAAGGGCAAAAGGATAATGTCAATTAAAGTTGTGTCAAATAGTGCAATCATTAACGTTATGGCGTCAGCTGTATTTAAAGCAGCAAAAGGTTTGCTACATGACTATGGCGAACTTGATCAATTGCAAGTATCACGTAAAGGACTTGGTGATTTCGTGTCATCTGCTGATAAAAAATCAGAACAAGTTTTAATACAAGAACTTTCTAAAGCAAAGCCAGATTATAACTTTATTACAGAAGAATCTGGTGAAATTATAAATTCAGAATCTGATTTTTATTGGGTTATCGATCCTTTAGATGGTACGCAAAACTTTTTGCATGCCTTACCCCATTTTGCAATTGCGGTTGCGCTTATGCGCGGTAATACCGTTTTAGCAGCTGTTACCTATGATCCTATAAAAGATGAACTTTTCTGGGCTGAAAAAGGTAAAGGTGCGTTTTTAAACAAACGTAAAATTCGTGTATCAAATAGAAAAGAATTTGACAGATGTGTTGTTGCTTTGGGCTGGCGCCCGCGCGATAAGGAACACGCTCGTTTTATTAAGATGAGCAAAACACCAATGTTTTCAGAAATGGGAGCCATTCGTCAAATGGGTGCAGCAACTTTAGATTTTGCATATGTTGCATGTGGACGGATTGACGCCTATATAGTCGATTCGGGGCTAAAATTATGGGATATGGCCGGTGGAATTTTACTGGTACAAGAGGCGCTTGGCACCGTCACTGAAACATCGTATTCTAAAAAAATGCTAGAGACGGGCAGCGTGTTAGCAGCCAATCAAGAGATTCATCAGCCACTGCATAATCTATTAAATGTAGACTAAGAAAATGGAGCATTCAAAACAATGAAATTGTTACGGTATGTGCTTGTTGTTATCGGTTTATCATGCTCTTCACACGGGTATAGTGTTCCTGTAATTGAAATTACACATGGACAAGTAAAACCTGAACCTATTTTTATTGCGGATCTATACTCTGGAAATTCGTCTTATCTTGCTGAAAAAATGAGTAAGGTGATACGAGATGATTTAAATGGATGTGGTTCTTTTAAAATAATGGATACAGAAGTCTTTATTCAAGAACCCAACACGTTACGCACAGAATCTGTACGTTATGCAGATTGGCGTGCAACAAAAACTCGGTTTTTATTTTTTGGCGAAGTCATATCGGATGATGGTAAAATTGCCATTCGCTTTCAATTGCACGACGTAATTCGTGGCAAGAAAATGCTAGATTTGACACTCCGTGGTGAAGAAATGCGCTGGCGTAAAATTGCCCACATGGTTGCAGATGCTCTTTATAATTCAATAACTGCGGAAGAAGGATTTTTTAATACACAAATAGCTTACGTTCAGCCAACAAATGCAAAAGGCAATAAGCAAAATACATGTATTAAAATAATGGATAGTGATGGCTATGAAGATTCAATCACAAAAATTACAGACGGCACAAAACTTGTTTTAACACCACGTTATTCTCCCGATGGTAAAAGCCTAGCCTATCTATTGTTAGATAAAAACAAAGGTGAAGTTCATATTATGGATCTTCAAACAAAAGTCTCTCATCTAATGGGCAGCTTTCACGGCTTAAGTTTTGCGCCAAAATTTGCACCTGATGGTAAGAAAATGCTATTCAGCATCTCAAAGGGTGAAACAACTGCAATTTATCAGCTTGATTTAATGACTCATCAAAAAGAAAAATTAACGCAACATACCGGTATTGATACATCTCCTGGTTTTAGCCCTGACGGTACAAAGATCATTTTTGTGTCAGATCGTGCGGGCAAGCCACAGCTATACACAATGAATGCAGATGGCTCTGATCAAACCCGTATTTCATTTGGGCAAGGTGTTTATACACAACCGGCATGGTCTCCACGTGGGGATTTGATCGCTTTTACACGCGTGAAAGAAGGTCAATTTTATATTGGTGTTATGCGCCCCGATGGTTCTGGAGAGCGTTTAATTGCAAAAGGGTATATGCTAGAAGATCCTGTTTGGACAAACAATGGTCGCTACTTGATTTTTACTGTTCAAGAAAGTGTTAAAGATAAGCAGCATTTAGTACGTATGGACTTAACGGGACGTAGCATGTATCAGATTAAAACAAAAACAGAAGCTTTTGGTGCGTCACTATCCCCCTTAATGGGCAGCGCTATTCCTAAGAAAACGACTTTTGAACCCGTATTACAAAAAGAAAACAGAGGACCTGCTGCTGCAGCCTAAATTTTAGAGCAGATTCCACAGTGTTAGAGGAGAGATTCATCTGTAGACGGGCATTTACGGATTTTCTGCTACCCGGAAATTATTAGAAACTACAGCATATTTAGTAGAAAAAATTGTTGCAGCAACAAAAGTTACGTCAGCAAGACTTTGTTCGGCGGGGTCTTGCAAGTTGAGAATTTTTAATTATTTTGTTAGCATATTTTAAAAACAATCACTGTTTTAAGTGCCGTACAAACCAAAACTGAAGTCACCATCTTCTAAGTCACGTTCTACACCAAAATATAAAGTTATAAATTGGTCAGCATATAACAAAAGCCTTAAAAAACGAGGTGAGCTAAGTTTTTATTTTCCAAAAGGCGATCTGAAATGACATCAACCATTATCACCAGCAACTTAGCGTCAAGTGAATGGCTGGCATCGTTTACAAATAAGCTTCTGGGTGCCGCAACAATAGACCGTCTACAATACAATGTCACACTCGTAAAACTAGAAGGTAAAAGTTTTAGAACACAAAATCCTGAAGCTATAAAAGTATCTAAAAATAAGGAAAAACTAAAAAAATAGATTTTTAGCTGTATTTGGACCAAAATAATCAGCTAAAATGAACTTAAATCTTTAGGTCAACCTGGCTCCATTAAGATGCTGTTCTGCTTTATGATCCTGTGTGAAGAAATGGTGCCAAATCTTAATGCCAGGCTTTATGCCAAAGGTGCATTTAGGCTTTCCATTTCTTCTCCGTTCGATGAAAGCTTATCATCAAACGACTCACTATTTTAAGATACAAGGTGCACTTAAAGTGGCGCCATTAGACTGCTAATTCACACACGCTAAACCAGTGGGATTCGCTGGTTTATTTTCAGAAAGATAGCGCTGTAAATATTGATAATAATGCAGTTGAACGTCAGATTCGGGCCTTTGCCATTGGACGCAAAAACTGGCTGTTTATGGGAAGCCCTGATGGTGCAAAAGCAGGGGGGGCGACCACCTCTATGCCTTAATCGAAACAGCAAAGCTAAATAATGTTAATCCTGAAGGATACTTAAAATTCTTTCTAGAACATTATATTGATGAGGATACAGATGAAGATTTTCTTGACAATTTGATGCCATGGAATGCAAAAGTACCAGACGATTACCCAGAAACAAGTCTTAAACTTTTAGAAAACACACTTATTTTCTAAATATGAAAAATGCATTTTCTATAATTTCCAGGGCCTTCAAAAGAAATAGTGTGCTTCTTTGGACGCTTACGCTCCAGAATCATTACAGTGCTTTCATCGCTCATACAAACTGCTCCGTCTCTGTTTCTTGGCATCGGTACTCTCATTCTTATGGATTTAGCCATTTGAATTTCTCCCCTTATATCAAGGCGACTGGTTCCCATAGTTCCCTTGAAAAGCCAAAAACAAGACTCACGTGACCTTTACACCGGACACCACTCACACACAGTAAATCAAGCTCCCTGTGGATTCTCCCTGCAGATGTTGCACGCCTGCAGTTTTGATGCATAAATGGCCTTACCATGCATCATCAGTCCTTCATTTTTATGCGTCTTTCTGGTCCATACCTGCCAAGCTAATTCCTGACTTTTTCTCAACGCTCACAAGCACTTCTCTTAAAAGCAGCTGCTTGAGGTGGTTTGAAGCCTACGCTTGAATCGCCGACTACGAAGAGTCTACCCCCATCTCTTCAAGAGCTTATGCTCTTGTTCTTTAGGTCACCAAAACCTCCTACTATTGCTCTATGACACACCGCGACAGAACCCTATTTTATTGCATTTGTCATGCAAACAAACTTAGTATTTTTTTGGTTCTGTTATTTTAAGCATCAGTATTTTAATGCTCCGATTTTTAACATACTCTCTCATCAGAAGAACATCTTTCTGAATCTCAAGTTGAGTACGTTTAGGCCGCAAGGGAATTTCCTTATTGACTTTACTTGATATTTCATCTGCATGCAGTGGAACCATACCAGTAAGATCCATGCCATCAAATAATACGCTATCTGGACTTCTTTGCATTCCATATGACGCATAATCGTCGTCATCATCAATTTCCTCATCTGAAGAAGTAGCCTCCTCATCCAGAGAAATTCCTGCAGATGAAGTTATAGAGGTGTCAACTGAATCGGTTTCATATCCTACTGATTCAAAACGTACCAAACGAATAGGCTCTAGTAATGAAACTGGCATCTTATCTTTTGTGCTTTCCGCATCAGCCCCATACAAATAAGAACATATAAAAAATATGAGAATTAAGAACATTCCCCCCTCCTTATACACATTTATTTTAGTGTAACAAGCAAGAATTAATATTTAGTTAATCAACATATAATTATCCTATAATAATATGATTTATCACTGAAACTGTCCTTATCCTGGGATTTAAGCATCATATTCTCTTGTTACTTATCAGACAACTGAATAACAGCTAGCACACGGAACCCAAGCACACGACCTAGGAGAGGTTCTACAAAGCGCTCTACCTTTAACACCGGTGTAATAAGTTTTTGCGGAATCAATGACCATGGCTTAAACCCACCAGATAATGGATATCCCCATAAACTAAAGTTTGAGCGCAATGTGATTGTTAATTCTGGAAACTGCGCCTCAAAAAGTTTTTTATAACCACCATATAAAAGCGTTGGGATCGCTTGATTAGCATCAAAGGGTTTACGGTCAGGCGACAAAGGTCCATCCTCTAAAGGATTAGCGCTGAAAATAACAGGCTCTTCATGAATAAAATTATAAAAAAACCAACTAAGTGGCGTAATAGCGGGGTCTATCAGGATAATTTTTCCATTTTTCTTTAGTACACGTGAAGCTTCCTTAAAAAACTTTACAGGTCTTTCTATATGGTGCAAAACGTCTATGGCAACGATATTATCAAAACTATTATCATCAAAGGGTAGATTTTGCGCATCACAAACGTAATCTAACCATGGTGATGGTACAATATCTGTTGTGATAACAGAGGGCAAATATTCTTTTAAATTGCCTGTACCACCACCAATTTCCAACGTCTTACCAGAATTTGAATTTGCAACAATACGTTCATAAAAATCATGATAAATAGCCTTTAAAACAGGCTTATCTTCCCATATTTTTTTATGACCTTCTAATTTTTGTTGCGTCATATTAGGCTCTGCCGTAAATATCTGTGATCCGTACAATATCATCTTCACCAAGATAACTACCAGATTGCACTTCTATTAAGTGTAGATCTATTTTTCCAGGATTTTCAACGGCATGAACCATACCTGCCGGAATATAAACAGACTCATTTTCATGAACAAGCCTTGTTTCATCCCCAAGCAATACTGATGCTGTGCCAGATACAACCACCCAATGTTCTGATCGATGATAATGAACTTGTACTGATGTTTTAGATTCAGATTTTACCATCAGACGTTTAACTTTAAAACGATCGCCAATTTCAACTTCTTGGTAATACCCCCATGGGCGATAAACCCGTTTATGGTGATCAAGCTCTGACCGTGATGTATTTTTTAAATGCACAGTCATTTCTTTGATTTTTTCAGATTTAGACTTATCTGCAACTAAAATTGCATCACCAGAAGCAACGACAACAACATTGTCTAACCCTAAAACTGATACTAAAATACCATCACTTCGAACATAACTATTTGTCACACCTTTAGCACAAACGTCACCCACAAAAGCATTTTGATTTTCATCTTTTGGTGATAACGCCCAAACAGACTCCCAACTACCAATGTCTGACCAGCCAATATCATGACAAGTGACACCTTTTATACACTGACTCTTTTCAATGACACCATAATCAATTGAAACATTATCACACTGTGCAAAAGTTTCTTTTGGCACACGAATAAAATCTAAATCTTTTGTAGCCTCTTTCTTGGCAAGCGCACAATATTTAAGTGTGTCAGGTAAGAATGTTTTGATTTCACCTAATATAACGGATGCTCTGGCATAAAACATACCGCTATTCCATACAGCTTTTTGCGCTATAAGATTTTTAGCTTTTTCAACATCTGGTTTTTCGACAAATTGTTTGACTGAAAAAACATCATCAAATGATTCAGGAAGAATATAACCAAAACCTGTTTTTGGTTCTGTTGGGGTAATACCAAAAATCACAATATTATCATCTTCAATAGCACTTTTAGCTTTTGCAACACACGTTTCAAACGCTTTAAAATTTTGAATTTGATGATCTGATGGACAGAATAAAAGCGGTTGTTTTGGGTTCTCTACAAAACAGGATGCTAGCGCCATAGCTGGTGCCGTATTACGCGCACAGGGCTCTAGTATTATTTTAGCATTTGTAACATTAATGGCTTGCATTTGTTCTGCAACCAAAAAGCGATATTCTTCATTACAGATAATCATTGGCGTGTCATAATCATCTGTCAGAAATCTTTTAACCGTTTGCTGCAGTAAACTAAGACCACCTAAAGGGGATAAAAGCTGTTTTGGATATGTTGTACGTGACAATGGCCAAAGGCGTGTACCACTGCCGCCACATAAAATAACGGGTTGAATTTTCATAGCGTATGTTCCTTTACAAAATCTGTGTACGTTTGCTTAATGCCATCTTTAAAACGAATACTGCTTTTCCAACCAAGGGCAGTTAAACGTGATACATCTAATACTTTACGTGGCGTACCATCTGGCATAGATGTATCAAATCTAATCTCTCCATGATAATCAACTACGTGTGCTATTGCATGTGCTAATTCTAAAATTGTCATATCTTCCCCACAACCTATATTAACCGGTTGTCCATCTGAATACTTTTTAATTACGTGTAGACAAGCACTTGCTAAATCATCAACGTGCAAAAATTCCCGGCGAGGGGAACCAGTTCCCCACAAAGTAACAAACGCTGCGTTCGTTTTCTTTGCTTCATGAAATTTTAAAATTAATGATGGAATCACATGGCTATTTTGCAAGTGATATGTGTCACCTGGCCCATATAAATTCGTTGGCATCACGCTAATAAAATCACAGTTATATTGAATACGGCACGCTTCAACCATTTTAAACCCTGCAATTTTAGCAATAGCGTACCATTGATTTGTCTCTTCCAAAGGTCCTGTCAATAAGGATTCTTCTTTAAGGGGCTGCGGTGCCATTTTTGGATAAATACAAGAAGAACCTAAAAAAAGTAATTTTTTTACACCATATTTTTGTGCAGCCTGAATAACATTTTGTTCAATTTTCAAATTATCAAATAAAAAGTCTGCTGGGTACTTACTGTTAGCGAAAATACCACCAACTTTTGCGGCTGCTAAAAAAACGACATCCGGCTTTTGATCAGCAAACCAAGCATCTACATCCGGCTGATTGCACAAATCAAGTGCATCCCGTGTTGCGGTTATAATCTCACAGTGCTCCTTTTCCAAAGCACGTACAAGACCTTGACCGACCATGCCGCGATGACCAGCTACAAAAACTTTCTTATTTTCCAAACTAAATATCATGGCAGTAACATCGTATCTCTTGAAGTAAATCCTTTTAAGTCTTCTTGAACCATTTCGGTCACAAGATCATCAAAAGATATTTTTGGTGCCCAACCCAATTTTTCTTTAGCTTTGGTAGGATCCCCTAATAGCAAATCAACCTCAGTTGGTCGATAAAATTTAGGATCAACCATCACAACAGTTTCATGTGTATCTTGTCTTATACCAACTTCTTTTTCACCACTTCCTTGCCACACAATATTAACATTACACGCTGCAAATGCTTTTGTGACAAACTCGCGAACAGTATACATAGTACCTGTTGCGATCACATAATCATCCGCTTCTGTTTGTTGCATCATACGCCACATCGCATCCACATAATCCTTCGCATGACCCCAATCGCGTTTTGCATCTAAATTACCAAGACGAATGGGTTCTTTTTCACCCTTCATAATTCCTGACACACCTAAAGTGATTTTACGGGTAACAAAAGTTTCCCCACGAAGCGGGCTTTCATGGTTAAATAAAATACCGTTGGATGCATGTATACCGTAGGCCTCACGGTAGTTCACAACAACCCAATAAGCATACAGTTTTGCAGCAGCATAGGGGCTGCGCGGGTAAAATGGT
This sequence comes from uncultured Verrucomicrobiales bacterium, assembly GCA_964613645.1. Classification (GTDB taxonomy): domain Bacteria; phylum Pseudomonadota; class Alphaproteobacteria; order Paracaedibacterales; family UBA11393; genus UBA11393. The sequence continues at coordinate 11,214 of CAZTIE010000002.1, read as the reverse complement.
GTTGTCTCACGTTGCGGGGTTTCTTGAACCTTACCATACAATTCTGACGTTGAAGCTTGATAATAACGTACTTTTGATTCTAGTTTATGAATACGAATTGCTTCCAATAAACGAAGTGTGCCAATTGCATCTGCATTAGCCGTATATTCAGGTGTTTCAAAACTAACTGACACATGGCTTTGAGCAGCCAGATTGTAAATTTCATCCGGTTGAATTTCACCCACAAGACGAATCAAGTTGGATGAATCCGTCATATCGCCATAATGTAAATGAAAATTAGAGTTACCCTCTAAAAATTTTAATCTTTGTGTTGTATTAATCGATACACGGCGAATTAAACCGTGAACTTCATACCCCTTATCAAGTAACAATTGGCTTAAGTAAGCGCCATCTTGTCCGTTAACACCGGTAATAAATGCTTTCATTATTTGTATTCCTCTAGAGACGTAACTTCCCAAAATTGACTATTTTCAATACCATGATTTTTTAGCATTGAAATTTGAACCCATTTACCGTGGTCTTGTAACATACTTTTATCGCCATAAATCAATTTTTGAGCTCCTGATGCGTAATCATACAACGATGCAAATACAATTTCTTTATCTTTATTCAGTTCAAGAATTTTATCCAATTCATGTTCAAATGAATCATAAAGAGAAAGAGTCTCTTTAAATTTTTCCAGTACTATATGATGGAATTTAAGTTCATCTGATTTTTGAACAATAAAATAAGGGTGAGAATGAACTGCTCTTGTTATAATGGTATTGTCTTGCAGTTTTTTGCTTTTAAAGTCAGGTAGTGTTTCAAAGGATACAAATTTAGACCCTAAAGCAGTTGCCAATATAAAACACAATACCGTTATGGAAACTGCATTTCCACTCGCTGGACTATCGTCCATCTTTTTTGCAAATGCTAGACTAATAATCGCCCCTAAAAATGGTATAGCTACCATGAATGATCTCATGCCAGCATCTTTAAAAACAACGCTTGCAGAAAAGGCAATCGTAAAGACGAAGACTCCTAAAAATAAGAAGTCTTTCTTAAATTCTAAACGCTTATTATAAATTCTATAGAGCATGTATCCCCAGAAACATCCACCTACAATACGTAAACTATATTTTATTAAATCTGGTCCAAAAGAAAAGAAATTAACGAAATAAAAACAAAACACGGCAAAATAGACAATTAAGCCCTTCAATAAATTAAGAGGGTTTTCTTTAAAGCATTCCCAAGAAGCTTGATACAAAATTTTAGAATGCGTTAATTCACTCACACTTTTTAACGATTCTGAAACACGGGGGTCACTATAACAATAACTCCAAAGTTTGCCACCGTTCACCAAACCATACAGTGTATGGGAGAAATTTGAAAGTGCTGCATTTTGACTTGGGTCACCAAAAAAAAGTGGCAAGTTCAGCATAAATATAAAGCTTGCTATAAAAACGGCACATGAAATTAATAAATCTTTTTTCCATGAAGATGAAAATGGCTTCATGTATACAAGGAATAAAGCACCCAGAACCAAAAAATTTGGCCCGGCTCGTGTCATTAAAGCAACCGTTAAAGCAGCAATACCAATATTATAGATTAGGTGCTTACGCTCAAACCAGCCATTCCATAATAAGACAAAACTTAATAACCCTAATGTCAGGCCCAGCATTTCAGATAAAGTGGTACTTCCAAACATCCAAATATAATAACACACATATATCAACGATATTATTGCAGAATAAAAACCAAAATTTTTATGAATAGCCTTCAAATATAGTGTAAAAGGAATTGCACACATAATGGATTGAAAAATCATAGCATTCCAAAAGTCATAGCCAACCATTTTCATCCGTGCTGCGTAAAACAAGGCATTTAGGGGCCTACGCATATTCCAGCTATCCAGTTCACCTAACTGATTAAAAGAGTAGGAGACATGAAAATAACCAGCCGCATCAGAATAGGGAATAGATCCACCCATTGCAGAGTACTTAGAATCAAAAAAAACAGGTAACGCAAAACCAAACCAGGAATTAAATACAGGTACAAGAACGGCAATTAATGCCAGTGCAAACCAAAAAATCCAACACGTTGCATTAGACTGAAAATTTAAGCTTTTTGTAGGCATGAACAACCATCCTTAATAAAATTACACCATGTTTAAAACGTGAAATTTGTGTTTCACCGTATGTACGCGCTTGATAGCGAATTGGTACTTCAACAACTTTCATGTTCAGTTTTGATGCCCCAAAAATCAGCTCAAAATCGCCAAATGGGTCGAAATCTCCAAAAAATTCGCGCTGCTTCATAATACGCTTATAATCACTTCCAAGAAAAACCTTTGTACCACAAAGTGTATCAGTAAAACGCTGTGACAAAAGGTATGAAAACAACCAAGAAAAAGTTTTATTCGCCAAGAAATTTAAAAATCGCATTGCTTGATCTTCCATAGGGTAGATTAGGCGCGTACCATTTACAAAATCGCCCTGTCCTGAAGAAATCACCTTATAAAATTTTGGCAACTGTTCAGGTGGCACTGTTAAATCTGCATCCAGGATCATAAAAATATCACCCGTTGCTTTTGAAAAGGCTAAATGAACAGCATCTGCCTTACCTTTTCCAGTTTGTTGGAAGGCTTTTATATTTAAATCTGGATACGCATCTTTAACACGCAACACTTCTTCCCACGTTCCATCTTGGCTATGGCCTTCAACATAAATAATTTCCATATTTTCACAAAATTTAGGCAGGCGTTTAATAGCAGCTTCAATATTCCCTTTTTCATTACGGCAGGGAATCACAACTGTTGTTGAATACTGTTTATTTTCATGTGTTTGATGCGGACGTGCAACAACATAAGTTCTAAGACACAAACGTCTCAAGCCCGGTAACGTTCCAAGTAATTTATTAAAAAGCACATCTAATCCTAAAAGAGGAAAGGGAATAAGCTGTTTATATTCTTTACGAATAATTTCAAAACCAGAAAGTTCTGCGATTTTTTCTATATCTGTTGTGGAGAGTAAATTTTGCTCAGGTTGCTTTACTTTAAACCCCAAAGTTTCTGCAAGCTTTAACAACCATTCCCAATGTTTTGTATAATAAGAAATAATTAAGCGTGTATTAGAATGACAAAGGGCTTGAATATTTTCCAATGCTTTTTGAATATCATCACAAAGCCCAATTTGATCGGACAAAATAACCACATCAAATTTTTGCTTTCCAACAACAGGATGCTTTAAAATATCGATTTTATTTTCGATATCATGATGTATAAAATTGAGAGCAGGATATTTTGCTGTGGAAGATTCCACCATTTTTTGACTAAGATCAATTCCAACACCAACAGCGGGGTTCAAACTAGCCAGCAAGTCACCATTCCCGCTACCAACGACCAAGACATTTAAATCTGGCTCAACCAAGAACTGATGAAATTTTCTATCATTTTTTCGAAACGTTTTATTGAAAAAAGTATAGTTTGCTATTTTTTTGATGTTTTCTTCAACAGTTGAAACATATTTTTGCTTTCTGTTACTTATTTTCATGATAGAAATATTCCGATTTACAATTTATAAAAAAGCCATATTTGAGAGACTCCCAAATAATAGCTTGAATTATCCTAACATACAGAAGCTTAATTTTGCAAAGAATCCAACCCTTACTTATCATGCTAAAAAAAAGGGGGGGAGTACTTATAAGTCTCTCCCCTCCATGCATTATATATTTATTAAGCACCTTTTATATCTTCAAAGAAATTTTTAACTTTTGTAAAAAAACCTGATGATTGCGGGCTATTGCTATTCCCTTTTTCGAGGTCTTTAAACTGCGTTAATAAATCTTTTTGTTTTTGATTTAAATGCACAGGTGTCTCAACCTTGATTTCTACAATCAAGTCGCCTCTATAGACACTTTTAATAACTGACATACCTTTATGGCGCAAGCGCAACTGCGTTCCACTTTGCGTACCTTCAGGAATCGTTAAGGCTACTGCTTTGCTATCTATAGCAGGCAAATCAATACTACCTCCCATTGCTGCTGTTACCATCGAAATGGGAACTGAGCAATATAGGTTTTTTTCTGCACGTTTAAAAAACTTATGTGGTTTGACCGTGATATAAACATATAAATCACCTTTTCCGCCACCACGAAGTCCGGCTTCCCCCTCACCCGTCATACGGATGCGCGTACCGTTATCAACACCTGCTGGAATTTTCACCTCTAAATTTTTCTGTTGGCGTACACGCCCTTGACCATGACATGGCTTACATGGATCAGAAATTGTTTTCCCAAGACCGTCACATGTTTGACACGTGCGCTCCATTGTAAAAATTCCTTGTTGAAAGTGCACAGCCCCGTGCCCTTTACATGTTTGACAGTTGACTGTTTTAGAATTTTTAGATCCGCCAGAACCTTTGCATTCACTACATGAATCGTTTGTTACGAATTTAATTTTTTCTGATATGCCTTCAAACGCTTGCTCTAGTGTTATTTCCAGATCATACCTGATGTCTGAACCACGTAATTTTTCAGGTGCAGAATTAAAGCCATTTTGACCACCGCCACCAAAACCACCGAAGCCGCGTAACATTTCTTCAAAAATATCGTTAGCATTAAAATCACCACCTCCGTGATGGAAGCCACCAAAGCCACCAGCACCCCCCATACCTGAATTTTGAACAAAAGCTGCATGTCCATATTGGTCGTAAGCCGCACGTTTTTGTTCATCAGATAAAACTTCATAGGCTTCAGTCATTGATCTAAACTTATCTTCAGCCACCTTGTCGTCAGGGTTGCGATCAGGATGATATTTCATTGCATTCTTACGATATGCTTTTTTTATTTCATCTTTAGAGGCCGTCTTGCTGATATTTAACAGTTGATAGAAGTCTTTCTTTGACATGATTTTTAAACCTATTATTTTCGTCCATTTATGTATGATATAAAAAAAGGGACAAACATACAAACTGCATGCAGCCCCTTAATATTGTTAACTTAAGCTATTAACTCTTTTTTTGTTCATCTAAATCAACATAATCGGCATCTACTGTGTTGTCATTTCCTTGCGTATCTGGTGCTGTTTTTTCAGCTTCAGCACTTTCTTGTGACGCTTTATACATTGCTTCGCCAAGTTTCATAGATGATTGCATTAATGTATCTAGTTTTTCCTTAATGACATCATGATCTTCAGATTCTAAAGACTCTTTCAATGCTTTAATATCATTTTCAATAGCTGTTTTTTCTTCTTTAGAAATCTTATCACCATTTTCAGATAAACTTTTTTCTGTGCTATGGATCATAGAATCAGCTTGGTTTTTAACATCAATTAATTCTTTACGTTTTTTATCTTCTTCTGCATGTACTTCAGCGTCTTTCACCATCTTATTAATATCTTCATCTGATAGACCACCAGATGCTTGAATTGTAATATGCTGTTTTTTATTTGTCGCTTTATCCATTGCAGAAACTTTAACGATACCGTTTGCGTCAATATCAAATGTTACTTCAATTTGTGGCACACCACGCGGTGCAGGTGGAATCTCATCTAAGTTAAACTCACCAAGTGACTTGTTGTGTGCTGCAATTTCACGTTCCCCTTGAAACACCTTAATTGTAACTGCAGATTGGTTGTCATCTGCTGTTGAAAATGTTTGTGATTTACGTGTTGGAATTGTTGTATTGCGATCAATTAAACGTGTAAACACGCCGCCTAGAGTTTCCAAACCAAGTGATAATGGTGTTACATCTAATAGGACAACATCTTTCACGTCACCTTGTAAAACACCACCTTGAATAGCAGCACCGATCGCGACGACTTCATCTGGATTTACACCGCGGTGTGGCTCTTTACCAAAGAATGCTTTTACTGTTTCAAAGATTTTTGGCATACGGGTTTGGCCACCGACCATGATCACTTCATCAATGTCCGACGCTTTTAACCCGGCATCTTTTAAAGCGGCCTCACAAGGGGCAATGGTTCTTTTAATATAATCGTCTACTAAAGCTTCTAGTTTTGAGCGTGTAATTTTTACATTTAAATGCTTTGGACCAGATGCATCTGCTGTAATAAATGGCAAGTTGACTTCAGTTTGTTGTGAAGATGACAGTTCAATTTTAGCCTTTTCCGCTGCTTCTTTTAAGCGTTGCAAAGCCATTTTGTCTTTCAACAAATCAATACCATTTTCTTTTTTGAATTCAGCTGCAATATATTCAATAACGCGCATGTCAAAATCTTCACCACCAAGGAAGGTATCACCATTTGTGGATTTTACTTCAAATACGCCGTCCCCAATTTCAAGAACAGAAACATCAAATGTTCCACCACCAAGGTCGTACACAACGATTGTACCGGCTTCTTTTTTTTCTAGACCATAAGCAAGGGCCGCTGCAGTTGGTTCGTTAATAATACGTTTCACATCAAGGCCTGCAATTTTACCGGCATCTTTTGTTGCTTGACGTTGAGAGTCATTAAAATAAGCAGGAACCGTAATAACAGCTTCTGTCACTTTCTGACCTAAAAATGCTTCTGCTGTATCTTTCATCTTTTGCAAGATACTAGCACTAATTTGGCTTGGCGATTGTTTTTCACCGCGAACCTCTACCCAAGCGTCACCGTTATCAGATTTAACAATTTTATAAGGAACAAGGTCCATATCTTTCTTGGTTAATGGATCATCAAAACGACGGCCAATTAAACGTTTAATCGCAAAAAATGTATTTTCTGGGTTTGTAACTGCTTGACGTTTTGCTGGTTGTCCTGCAAGTTTTTCCCCAGATTCTGTTACGGCTACCATTGAAGGTGTGGTTCTTGCACCTTCTGCATTTTCAATAACAATTGCTTTGCCGCCATCCATTACAGATACGCAAGAGTTTGTTGTTCCAAGGTCAATACCTATAATTTTTCCCATAAAAATCTCCTAGTTTTTTAATTTATTTTTGAGTGCATCTGGATTAGCAGTCTACACACGACTCTGCTAATACTATAACTAATTCTTTTTAGAAATTCAAGTTATTGTATATGTTTTTCCTAAAAAAAACGGCTACATGTCGCATCTGCTGATGCAAGTTTTGAAAATGTGCTAAAATAGGAAATTATTATAATTTTTATCATAAATGACCACCGTATCACCATCACATTTACATCATTTTAAAGGTTTTTGTTCATCTCCGTCCATTATTCTGGTGTTCGTATACATGAAGTTCAAATTTGCACTTGGTTATCGTGATTTAGGTGACACCATTGATTTTTTACTGCGAGCAAAACGTGACGGAGTAGCTGGTAAAGCCTTTTTAAAGAAAACGATCAAGAATAATGAAAGACCTGAAAAAGTGACATTGGACAAGAGCGAAAGTAATAAATGCGCTTTAGATTATTTCAATAAGGGCATATCAACCGAAGATAAAATTGAAATCAGACAAATCAAATATTTAAATATTATTATTGAACAGGATCACCGGTTTATAAAGAAACGGGTTAGGTCAATGTTGGGCTTTAAGAATTTTTTCTCAGCTAAGCGAACGAGTGCAGGTATTGAATCCGTTCGTACGATTCATAAAGGACACATTGGTGGATGTGATGAACCGAAGGTCAGCGGAGCTAAAAACAATCAACTTACCAGAATTTCAAACAGCTTATGGCTTAGCGCGTTTAAAAATAAGACATGTAGCACATTTGCGAATTATTTGAAAACGATTTAACAAACACACAGAATTTTTAGTTGAGGTTATTCACAATCTGAACGACATCTTGCACATGTGTTTGAACAGAAACTTTTCGCCATACGTGTTTAATAGTGCCATCAACAATGTAGAAAGTAGTTCTTTCTATACCTAGAAAGGTTTTGCCAAACATCGATTTTTCTTTAAAAACGCCAAAAACTTCACACATTTCTCCAGATTCATCTGAGAGTAACGTAAACGGCAACTGATACTTATCCATAAAATTTACATGTTTTTCTGGACTATCCTTTGATATACCAACGACCTCAACACCCATTTTTTTTAAAGATGCCATATTATCACGAAAATCACATGATTCTTGTGTGCACCCAGGTGTATTATCTTTTGGGTAAAAATAAAAAACAAATTTTCCTTTTTGGAAATTGTCTTGTGTAACTGTTTTATAGTCGTGTGTTTGCGTTGTAAAATTTGCTAGTTTGTCACCAATATTCATCTTATCGCTCCTCTTAATAATATTTTCAAAACTTCATAATATGTTGCAGTAAACTTGACACCTTTTCAGGTTGTGAACCACCGCCTTGTGCCATATCGGGGCGTCCTCCCCCACCTTTACCACCAAGATATTCCACCGCATTTTTAATTAAGGTTGAGGCATTAATTTTAGGCTGGGCCCCCTTGCTTGTAGCAATAATTAAGCTCACTTTTCCATTTTCAACGGAAGTTAAAACAAGCACATATTCGCCCTTTTGTTTTTGAATCATCTGTTCTGCTATTGCTCGCAAGTCTTTTGCAGGTACATCTTTTAGATTTTTCATACCCCAATGTACATGACGATTGTCTACCTCTTCTATATCCACAGATCCAAGTGACGCCATAACCAGTTCTTGTTTCAATTTTGTAATTTGTTTTTGCATTGACAACGTTTCTTCTTTTAGTTGCTTTGCAAGCTTATCAGCTTTTACTCCTATGCTATTTACATAATCAATAATAGAAGCACCCGTAATAGCCTCTATCCGTCGCACACCTGATGCAACACTTCCTTCTGATACAATTTTGATAAGGCCAATATAGCCTGTTGATTGCACGTGAGTTCCGCCACAAAGTTCTGTTGAAAAATCAACCCCACCAATGGAGACCACACGAACTTCCTCGTCATACTTTTCACCAAATAATGCCATAGCACCAGCTTTAATCGCAGCATCTGGCGTCATCAGTTTTGTAACTGTGTCTTTATTTTTTAAAATTTGTGCATTTACTAAAGATTCTATCTTTTCTATTTCAGCATTTGTTACAGCCTGATTATGCGCAAAGTCAAAACGTAATCGTTTTGCATCCACCAAAGATCCTTTTTGCACAACCGTTTTTCCTAAAACAGACCTTAATGCAGCGTGCAATAAATGCGTTGCCGAATGATTTGCAGCAACTTGAGCACGATAGTTCGAATCCACAGATAAATGGCATGTGTCATTTATTTTAAGGGAACCTGTTTTAACCATACCTTTATGAATAAAGTGCGTACCAAACTTTTTAATACAATCCGTTACTTCAATAATTGCTGTATCCGTTTTAATGATACCAACATCACCAACCTGCCCGCCTGATTCTGCATAAAAGGGTGTTTGATTACACACCACTTCAATAGTGTCGCCAGCCGTTGCTATATCTGTTTTTTTACCGTCAACAATAATAGACAGTATCAAAGCATCTGCCTTTAAGGATGCATAACCTAAAAACTCAGTTGATGGCACATTTTGCTTAATATCAAAATAAATTGCTTCATCAGCTTTTGAACCGCTGCCAGACCATGCTTTTCTAGCGCGTTCTTTTTGCTCTGACATGGCCTTATCAAAACCATCGATATCAACCTGGGTATTGTCTGCACGTAAAATATCTTGCGTTAAATCTAGCGGGAAACCATACGTATCATAAAGCTTAAAAGCAACATCACCTGATAAGATATTACTTCGAATATCACCTTTAGCGTCCTCCAACAATTTAAGCCCTTTACTTAACGTTTCACGAAATTTTTCTTCCTCTGTCTTAAAAGTTTGCTCTATAAAGCTTTGTGCACGGGGTAGCTCTGCATATGTAGCACCCATTGTAGATACAAGTGCTGGCACCAGTTGATGCATTAAAGGATTTTTTGCCCCTAATAAATGAGCATGGCGCATGGCGCGACGCATAATGCGGCGCAATACATAGCCGCGCCCTTCATTAGACGGCATCACACCATCAGCAATCATAAAGGAACAACTTCGCAAGTGATCTGCAATAATATTATACGATTGTTGCGCACCCTTATTGCCGACAATACTGTGTGTTGCATGAATCAGGTGTTGAAATAAATCAATTTCATAATTATTATGCACGCCCTGTAACACAGCAGCGATACGCTCTAGCCCCATGCCCGTATCAACAGATTGTTTTTCTAGGTTAATACGTGTTCCATCTGGCAGTTGTTCATACTGCATAAAGACAATATTCCAAATTTCAATAAAGCGATCGCCGTCTTCATCCTTTGTGCCAGGAAGCCCGCCAAAAACATCTTCACCATGATCGTAAAAAATTTCTGTACACGGTCCGCATGGCCCAACATCACCCATAGACCAAAAATTATCGTTTGTTGCAATCTTAATAATTTTGTCATCAGAAAACCCTGTGACTTTTTTCCAAATAAGGGCAGATTCAGTATCTTCTGCATAAACCGTCACCACTAATCGTTTTGCCGGAATTTGAAATTCTTTTGTCAAAACATCCCAAGCAAATTGAATAGCCTGTTCTTTAAAATAATCGCCGAAAGAAAAATTACCCAACATTTCAAAAAAAGTGTGGTGGCGGGCTGTATACCCAACATTATCTAGATCATTATGCTTACCCCCTGCACGAATACATTTTTGTGCAGATGTTGCACGGACATAGTCACGCCTATCTTTACCGGTAAAAATATCCTTAAACGGTACCATACCCGCATTTGTAAACATAAGTGTTGGATCATTTTGCGGCATAACAGGGCTAGACAATACACGTGTATGATCAGCATTTTGAAAGTAAGTTAAAAAGACGTCACGGATTTCTGATAAGGTGTGCATGCTGCATTTAATATAAAATTCTTAATCTTATTGTGCCCTATTTTATGGCATTTGTCATGCAAACAACTTAAGACTGCTGTGGTTTTGTTACTCTAAGCATCAAAATTTTAAGACTCCGTTTTTTAACATCCTCTCTCACCCGAAGAACAGCTTGCTGATAAGCCTCTTGTGTAAACTGAATTTAAAGTTGAGTACGTTGAGGCGGTAAGAGAATTTCCTTATTGACTCTACCGGATATTTCATTTGCATGCAGTGGAATCATACCAGTAAGATCCATGCCATCAAATAATATACTATCTGAACTCCTTTGCATTCCATATGGTTCTGTCGCAGTGTGCCATAGAGCAATAGGAGGAGGTTTTAGGGACCTAAAGAACGAGAGCATAAGCTCTTGAAGAGATGGGGGCAGGTAGACTCTTCGTAGTCGGCGATTCAAGCGTAGGCTTCAAACCACCTCAAGCAG
>CAZTIE010000001.1:11827-26553 GCA_964613645.1 uncultured Verrucomicrobiales bacterium | reverse complement strand
GGATACAACCGTTATAAATATTGACCTGCCTTTCGTTCAATCCGTTACAGGAACGGCAGTTGACAACACCGATCCAAGGAACCCGATTATAAACTCGGAAACTCTTTTAAACGCCTTTTCACTACGCTTTTTCGATACCGCAGGAGTAGATTTTAATTTCGAAGAAATGAACTTGGTTCGTGATGCAATTAATCTATCTATTACTAACCTTTACGGGGGTTTGGTAACCGCATTGAAAGGGCAACAATTAGTATTTTATACCTATTTCGTAACCCCTGAGGGGGCAGTTGAATATAGAAGTTATACATTGAATAGTGGCGAAGTAGAAGTCACATCGATTACAGATGGATATTTAGAATTGACTAAAAACGGCGAAGTAACTATAACCGCAGCGTCTAATCCTGCCTTATTTATAGAACTAGGCGAGGTCGGCGTAACACTGATAGAAACTGCCTTCAACACAGATATAAACGAACCATTCTTAATAGAAGGGGAGAAGTTCATCACCGCATTAAGAAGTGGGGAGAAATTTATCTATTATTGGCGAGGAGGTCTTGGCACGTTTGGAAATAGCGCAACCCCTGCTATTGCTGCTAACTTTTTAGACTTGACCGATACCGAAGCGCCGCCTGCTTCTTCTTTATTGCCGGCGCAAACGATAGCATCTGCTACGCATACTTTAGGATTATCCGACTTAAACAGGACAACTACTTTCACAGTAGCAACCGTGGTAACTATTCCAAACACCGTTGGAGTACCGAGTCTTGACTATAAACAACAGGCTTGGCTTAGCTTCAAAAGCACTTGGACAATCAACTACCCAACGACAGATGGACTATCCACCCTTGCAGGAGTGGCAGGTGCATTAGTGTATATCGAGAGGAATAATATAGGGAATGAGTGGATTGTTAGGAGGGTCAATTCTTTTACACCTAATTTACAACAAGTAACGGATGTGTTGCCAAGCGAAACAAACAACTCTGTAAAATTTAAGGGTGGGATTACTTTAGACACGTTTCCGGGGGCTAATTTGCAAAATCAATTAACTGGGGCAAATGGAGCTGGAATTATGCTTTTGTCTTTTATTTCTTCAGGTAATACAATAAAAAAAATAAGAGCTATTTTAAATTCAGTTGCTTCATTTGATAATATTAATTTTTTATCTCTTACAAATTCAGTCTCGGATATTTTAGTTTTAAGAATAAATGGAAGAGGGGTCATAGAAGCTTTTGATGCAACAATTTTAAGAATTGATGCAGCTAACATTAGAACGTATATAACAAAAGAATGGTTTTTTGATAAAATAACAAACGCCCCCGCCGAAGCCTCCCCCGATAATATCATCACAGAAAAGGCTGGGGAGATTAAAAAAACGCCTTTTGGTAGTTTGTTTTCAGCAACAGCAGCCACAGGAGGGGTGATAGACTTCACTTTACCTAAAATATATAACTCTCCTGCTTCACCTGAAATAGGGAATATAACCGATAATTTAACAGGTGCGTTAATAGGTGTCGTACAAAAGGTATATCACAACCATACCGTTGCCCCTGCTTTTCCAATAGGCTGGGTATTGATAGGCGGTGAATACGTCATAAGTAGTTTGAACATCATATATTGCGAGTGGGTGAGTGCCACTCGTGTAGAATATTGGATAGCACAAGAGATATAAGTTATGAGATATAGAACATTGATACCTTTATTAAACACAGGAAACCCTGCTTTTCAAATGCTTGTAAAAACAGATAATGCTGGCACTTCTGCAAGTAATCAATTCACTATTCCAACATCTGGGTTAGGTTATAATTATGATGTGGACTGGGGAGATGGCACAATTTCAAGTGGGGTTACTGGAAATATAACACACACATTTCCAAGTATAGGAAATTATGTTATTAAGATTACTGGCAGTTTTCTAAGGATTGTTTTTAATAACGGTGGGGATAGGCTTAAACTTTTAGAAGTTCAAAATTGGGGGGTTTATGGAACTGGTGGTAATTTGCAAAACGCTGCTTTTTCTGGTTGTGCAAATATGATTATAACTGCTTCGGATGCTCCAGATTTATCAACAACAACAACTTTATCAGCTTTCCTACAAAATTGTACATCTTTTAATCAATCAATTAATCATTGGGATGTTTCTAATGTCACCAATTTTAGTTTAATGTTTATTGGAGCATCAACTTTTAATCAAAGTTTAAATAATTGGAATGTTACATCAGGTACACTTTTTAATTCAATGTTTGAATTAGCAACAGCTTTTAATGGCGATATAACGGGTTGGAATGTATCAAGCGGTTCTAATTTTTCAAGGATGTTTCTTTTTACAACATTTAATCAAAATATAGGGAGTTGGAATGTATCAGGGGCAACCAATATGTCTCAGATGTTTGCCTTTGCAAATTCTTTCAATCAAAATATAGGAAGTTGGAATATTGCTAATGTCACCAATTTTACAAACTTTATGCAAGGCAAAACCGCTGCTAACTATTCAGCTTCAAACCTTGATGCTATTTATAATGGGTGGAGTGCTTTAGCAGTACAACCTAATTTAAATATCAATTTTAATACAATTAAATACACCGCAGCAGGAACGGCAGGAAGAAATATTTTAACAGGAGCACCTAATAATTGGACTATAACAGATGGAGGAATATGATATACTATTTAGCAACAGATAAGAAAACAATTTTTCATTATGGAAGTTACGACCCCGAAACACAAACGGTTTCAACAGGGCAGCCATTTTATATGGAATTTAATACAGAACAAGAATTAATCGACATTCTTTTAAAATATAATGTTACATACGAAAACAACACTGAACTATGAAAAAACTTATCCAAAACAACTACCACAAACACCTATTAGTAGGAGGCTTACCGATTATAATCTTATTTGTCATAGGCTTATTTATGCAATATTTAGCCAAAGTAACAGGCATATATGATATAGGTATCTACTTCGATACCCTTAGAAATTGGGAGTTTGGACTAATAGGCTTAACCCTCGGCGTAATGGCAGGATTATGGTGGGAAATATCACACCACCACGGAAAAAACAAAGCACCGTTTGATGTTTTAGATGTTGTATTCTCGGGAATTGGTGGTTTTATCACAGGATTTGTAATTGCAATACTCTTTATATGAAAACAATAAACCTAAAAACAGGCGAAAACGTAACCCTAATCCCCCACATAGGGGAGGTTCGGAAACAATTAATCATTGAACGGCAGGCAGGAGAAAACCCGATAAAAGACGATTTAGAACTCTCAAAAATCAAAGGCATTGCTAACATAAGAGGTAGACAAATTCTTGCTTGGCTTGCCGACAATAATTATAAAATAATTTACTAATGAAAACAAAAATAATATTCACCACCCTCATTGCCGGCGTTTTTATTACCGCCTTGATTTTGTATCACGACACGATGTCGTTAGCAGAAATATTTATGGCATTTATTTCAGTAAGCAGCACGATATCTGCTGTATGGCAGTGGTTTCGTGCGGAGGAAAAAGAAGTGGAAAATAAATTTTTAGAAAACCTCCACGCCAAAAATCAATCAAGGATTGAAGTTCTCATGCATCAAAACGACGCCCTATTTGCCAAGGCTTATTGTGGCAAAGAGGTAAAAGTTAACAAGGAAACATCGTAACTTAAATTAATGAGGCTCCTTCTCCGTCTTTAGAGGATTGTAGTGACGTTTAAAACCAAATAAAACATTGAACCCCATACCAGTTAAAATAAAACCCCACTTAATACCCTTTCTTTTTAACGAGATGGAAGGCGACAGCACAGCCACCACCGAAGATAAAAAAGTAAAGCTCGTGCGCATTACCAAGCGCAGCACCATGGGGTTTATTTTAATGATATTGCAGGAGCGTATCACACCAGATTATGATTTAGAAAAAATAACCGGACACACCCTTTTTCTTTCCGTTGAAAAAAATGTGCATGGCAACAAAGCTACCCTCTTTCGCAAAGTAAACAACACAAACTTTGAGTTAATGCTACACCCGGACGATGTTGATTTTTTTAACGAATTTTTAGAGGACCTCTTTCGCATTACATTAGTATCATATATACAGGGTTATGCCGCAAAACCTAATGACAATCAAGTGCGTTTTGCAATATTTAAATACATGGAGCTTCATGAGCTCTTTCAGTATGAAGTAGATCCAGAAAGCCTGCGCAGAATGTACTATACCTCATTAAAAAAAAAACACATACTTCAGAGGATCCAACGGCCGGTGAACAATTACAATATTAAATAAAGTAACTTAAATTCCACGTCACACCATTATTTAAATTAGTGCAGCATTTTTGTAGGAAAGAACACAAAAATGCAGACCTTAAAAATACTATTCTACAAAGCCTACTTCACCGTAGCTTTAGTTTATGACGAAAATCTATCTTTAATTGAGAGACTTTCTTATTTTTTTAAAACTTTTCTTGCCTTAAGCCCCATTGTTTTTTTAATGGAACATATAAATCTTTGGTTTAACACAAACCAAGGGTTTGTTATAGGCATGGTAGCTCTAATTTTTGTAAACATGTTTTTTGGTGGAATGGTGCATAATAGGCGGCAGGAATTTTCTTGGAAAACACTACTTAAAAAAACAAACGAAATGATGTTTATTGTCATCATTAGTTATTTAACGCTCGAAATAATTATGAGCGTAGCAGGAGGCAACGAAATTGTAACCTTTTTCAGAATTACCATCCAAATAACCACCCTTTTATATCCAGGCTCAAAAATTTTAAAAAACATTTTTATTTTTTCCAAAGGCGAATACCCACCGGAATGGCTAATGAAAAAAGTATATAATTTTCAAGAATCCGGCGATTTAAACGAGTTTTTAAAATCAAAAAACAACAACGATGGAAATATTAATTAGCAGAATGCCACATGTAAACGACCGCCAAACCTGCGGCTATTTTTTTGTTTTAAACAAAAAAAAGGAAGTTGTTTACAAATGTTATTGCATAGAGCTTCCAGACTTGAATAATGCCCCGCAAATATCAAGAATACCCGAAGGAAAATATATGGTTGTAAAAAGAAACTCGCCAAAGTTCAATGACCACTTTCATATATTAAATGTTCCTGGACGGGAATACATTCTTATACACCAAGGTAATTTTTACACGCAAATAAGAGGCTGTATATTAGTAGGTCAAGACTTAGAAGACATTAACAAGGACGGAATCTTAGATGTTACTCAAAGCGTATTTACCATGCGAAAATTAAATCAAATTTTACCAAAGGAGTTTTCTCTTACTATACAAAAACTTAATGCCGTTACACTATGACACGAAAACCACATAACGAAAACCACATTTTAATAAGCCTATTGCTCCTGCTCTTTCTTGTAGTAGTAGCCTGTGCTTTTACAAGCTGCAAAAGCAAAAAGAAAATAACCGAGCGCGAAAAGACAGAAGAAGTGGTTACCACTGTTGAAAAAGGAAACACCCTCACCGCAAAAGATGTGGTAAAAGAAACCGTTGTTGTAAATACCCTAGAGGAACTCTTTTTTTTAAAAAATAACAAAATAGAGCTTACCCAAGCAGATTCTAAAAAAACCATTGTGCTCACAGATCACCGCGGGCAGATTACCACCATCACCGGCGCCAACGCCATTATAAGTAATGAAGAAAAAAAAGAAACCAGGGAAGCCAATGGTTTGGCTTCAGTTACAGAAGTTGACAAAACTGTCAAGACAAAAAATGTCCAAAAAAAAGAAGCCTCTAAAAAAGCCACATCGTCTCGTACATCAGACTCAGAAGTTTCGGGCATTTCGCCTATAATAGGTCTGGGTGTAGGCATTGCGATTGTTATTATTCTTGTTTTATTATATAGAAAACACAATTCATTGGTTTAAAAAACACGCCCCCACAAAAGGATTTCCGCACCAAAAGACTTAATACTTAATTTTTTTTTACAAAAACACCCTTCAATTCCACGTCACACCGAAAGCTTATCACAGGATGCATCTTTGTGAAAAGCTTTTTTAATGAAAACAAATTCGCTAATAAACGAAATACTAAGAGGCACTTGGTTTCTTAACATCAACAACCTAGAAGCTTATGCGCCATTGGTGCAAAACATTTTAGCCGGAAAAACCGCCGTGCCACAAGGACGTGATTTTGATGTTGTAGCATATTTTGATGATGAAGGCGAGCCTGTGGGAGAAAGCGGAGCTCGTGACCCGGAACAAAAAATAGCCGTTGTGTCTATGATAGGACCCATAATGAAATATGGCGACTACTGTACTTATGGTGCCGACGAAATCGTAAACGCGCTAGACAAAGCCAATCGTGATCCAAAAGTAAAGGGTATCATATTTTATGTAGATGGACCCGGCGGATCCACCGCCGCCATCTCGCCCTTTATAAGTTTTGCCGAGAGAAAACAAAAGCCTGTTGTGGTATTAGCAGACAGCGCGTACAGCCTTCATTATTGGGCTGCAGCGGTAGTAGCAGACCACATTATGGCAGACAACAATATTAACTCCGGTTTTGGATCTGTAGGCGTGTATGTATCCTTTGCCGACGCCAAGCAGCACTATGAAGACAAAGGCATAAAAATACACGAAATATATGCAGATCAAAGCCCCCACAAAAACGAAACTTTTCGCCTTGCTTTAGAAGGAAAGTATGATAAAATAAAATCAGAAATGTTGAACCCTATGGCTATTAAGTTTCAAAACGGAGTAAAAACAGCAAGAGGCCACAGGCTTAATGCAAGCGCTGAAGGCGTGCTAACCGGAAAAACGTTTTATGCTGATGAAGCCTTAAAACTAGGGCTTATAGACAGCATAGGAAACATGACAAAAGCAGTGCAAATGGTCAATGCCTTGGCCGAAATAAATAGTAATTAATAACCCTTTAAACCTTAAACCATGTTTGAAAAATTTAAACAAACCGCAGCTTTAATGATGATATGGCTTGGACTATCCAAGATTCCCATTGAAAACAACGCACTTGCTTTTACACCAGAGCAGGAAACAAAGCTTAGAGAAGCCTTTGGCGAGGCCGTCAATTTTGACGACCTAGTAAAAAAAATGAACCAAGAATTAGCAGACGCTGCTGCCGCAGAAGACGTTAAAAACGACGGTGTCCTTAAAGACCTACGAGAAGAAGCTAGAAAAATGCTCAAAGCTCACGGACTTTCACAAGAAGACGCTGACGCCCTTGCTGAAAAACCACAAGGAGCCTCTACCGACGAAGAAAAACAATTACTTTCAGGATTAATCGCCTCACAAAAAGAAATGGACAAAAAACTTAAAAAGCTAATGGCCGAAAGTGAAGACGATGCTCCAGAGGCAATTATTAAAAACGTAAAAAGCAAAATAGAGCACAATGCCACACACCTTTTTGGTAGCGGAAAAGCTTATGACGCCTTAGACAGACCCTGGAATAAACGCGCAGCAGGACTAAACCCATCGCCCACAGATTTTTCAGCAGAAGACAAACTGGAAATTCAAAAACTAAAAGGAGACGTCGATTTATATTACAGAGAAAACCCTACCGAAGTGCGTTCCTTACACCGCGACTTATTAGGGCTTCCTGCTTTTTGGAACATCCGCACTAACGTTGACGATAAAGTGGCAGACGGGAACATTGTTTCTGGAGAAATATCACAAGCCAGAAAACTGCCTTGGTTGCCAAAAAACAAACAACTTATTCAGCCCGAAGAATCCAGAATATTCCCTGTTCATATAGATATTGAACACCAAGGATATTGGTTGCAACAAATAGAAGCTTCTTGGTTAAACTTTTTGAATAGAGAAGGATCCCAGCCTTTTAAAGCTAGTTTTGTTCAATTTCTTTTAAATGAGCTAGACAAAAAAGCGCGACAAGAAGACAGAATGGTTGCCATTAATGGTGTTTTTGTAAAAACCCCAGATAATGCTACAGTATCAGGAACTTCTATTAATAGAGGAGATGGTATTTTAGTCTTGCTTTGGAGAGCTTATCACTACACAAATAAATTCAAAATAGCAAACATTGGACTACCAACAGATCAGAACATTGTTGATTATATACCCAACTTAATTGAAAAAAATATTCCGGTAGAATCTAAAAACAGCGAAGGACTTGTATTATATCTTTCGCCTACTTGGTTAAGAAAATATAAAACAAGATACCGCCAAGTACACGGCATTGAAACCGATTTTGGAAAAGACGACGTGATGACCATCGAAAACTATCCAAACGTTCGTTTTCAAACCTTGCGAGACTTAGAAGGTTCTGATTTTATGTTTATCACCTTTGACGACAACATCGAGTTGATGGAAAACATCCCGGGTGAAAAATCGATGTACCGTTTTGATTCATTAAAAAGAAACGTATATATATATGCCGATTACAAATGGGGTGTTCGTTTTAAACACATTGGAACCGAAGTGGGAGAAAACGACCCGGCCAGCTTCAAAGTGCAAACCGTTTGGTGTAACATTCCACCATACTTAAAAGATACGTTTGTTCCTCTTTATGATGATACCACCGGAAAAGTGGCATTACCATACAGCAACATCACCGTAAAAGACGGTTGGGCAACAAATATAACCGAGTTAACTAACACTTTTGAAGGTCAGGTTATAAAAATCAAAGGCAACACAGGAGCTACCGGAACCGTAGTAAACGGAGCCGGGAAAATACTTCTTGCAGGAGGCACAGCCTTTGACCTTGCCCTTGGCGGAACCTTAACCCTAAGAGCAGGATCTGGCAATGTGGTTACAGAGCTTTATAGAGAAGCTGCGCCAACGCCTTCAAGCCCAATAACAGAGTTTGACGCTACCAGCATCGACGCACAAGACGGCAACATCTTCCAGTTTGCAGGAGCAGGAGCTAAGACCCTAAGCGAAATCCTAAACGGATATGAAGGACAGCAAATTGAGGTGAGAGGTAAAGCTGTAGTTGCTTTAACTATCAACGACGTGGTGGGCAACATCAATGTTACTGCAGAGGCAGTACTAGATCAAGTAGTCGACTTTGTCAAGTTTGTTAAGATAGATGGTGTTTGGGTAGAATATGCCAGAAACATTGCAGTATAATTTAATTAAATAACCTTTAATATTTAAGAAATGTCTTATATCAGAAAAAATGTAACTAAAGGAGCCACCCCCGGAAGCGGGGCGGCTTCTCCTAAAGACCCAAACGTAGCCGTTTATCTTGCTGAAGATATTATTTCTATGCCTGTGCGCGACGGTGCCGGAGTTAAAATGGAGGGCGATTTTGTTTTAGCCGCCGGAAAAACTCCCATCGCAGTTTATATGACCGGCGTCAATCAAGACCAAGGCTTTGAAACCGACGGCGACGTGGACGCGGAACAAATAAAACAAATGTTTACCGCCACCCACCCAGGAGACAGCCTTGATGCGCATGAGTTTTATCAAAACCATTTAGGCATGGATTTAGTAATTGTAACAGGCGATTGCTCTACACCAACTAAAAGAGTGTTTGGCAGTCAATGTACACCAATGCGTATGAAAGCAAACTTTAAAGCCAACAACGAAAAAACAGGCTTTGAATTTACTTTTGAGCAAATACAAAGTTCACGCTTTGTACCAGGCAAATGGGACGGCGTTGTTGCGTATGCAGCACCTACCGCCACAGATGTTACACTTGCCTTGTTGGTGGCCACAGGATATCAATATAAAGTGGAAGAGCTTGCCGTAACCGCGGCAATATCTGTTACGAGTATTGATTTAGCACACGGCAGCAAAGTAACCTTAATAGGTAGCGGCGGCGCAGGTCCTGCCACCTTATCAACAGGATCCTTGGACGGAGCTCCCGCCACCATTAATGCAATCTTAAAAGACGGCACACAATGGGTTGCTTTAGCCGGAGCCACCATCACATTAGAAGTCTTTGTAGAAAGTGCTAAAACGTACCTTATTGAACGCAATCGCACCGCCTAAGTTGTGATTTATTTAGTGTTAGCTGGAAAGACCCTGCAAATTGCAGGGTCTTTTTTTGCTTTAATTCCACGTCACACCATTATCGATTAGCAATTGCCAAATTTGGGCACAGTCAATAGGTATAATTAAATTCCTCAATATTATGAAACAAGAAGTAATAGCCGTTTTAGCCAATCAAGAGCTAAACCCAAAGCAAAAATTCAATGCCCTTTTAACGTTATATCGCGAACATCGCGCACACGTGCAACAAACAATGCGATATTTAAATTCGGTGGGTTTCTCGCCAATCAATTTAAAAAATTTAGAGTATGACATCCAAAAGCTTTATGAAATTAAAGACGTGGAGATAGCAGAACAAAAAGCCCCAAAAGCTGAAGCACCAAAATCCAAAAAAGGGAAAGCCAAAAGAGCGAAAGCACCAAAAGCCCCAAAAACAGAAACCCCTGCCATGGGCACAAAAACCACCACTACAGAAATAGATGAAGACGCTATTAATTATGATGCACTGAGCTACCAAGACCTTAAAAAAGAAGCGGCAAAACGTGCCGCGGAAACAGGAGAAGCTCCAGCAGACCAAAGGAAAGCCACTTTACTGGATTATCTCAAAAAAAAAGCATAACAAAAAAAGGGAACAGCCTGCGCGATCTGTTCCCTTTTCTTAAAGAACCCGAGTGTCCGGATGAGTTTAAGATACTCATAGCAGACAAGATCACTGCCTTTGAGCAGTTTTGTCAAGCCCGTAAGATTATAGAAAAAGCACAACCCGGCGACACGAGCAAAGAAGTATTAGAAGCCGCAGCCACAGCCGTAAAAACCTTTGAGCTCGATTTAAAAATATTTGATGAGTTGGAATATTACAAAGAAAATGGAGAGATATTAGGCAATCATTCCGTTTTTTGGGAACGCAATTTACAAAACTTAGTTAAAAGCTATACCGGCTTTGAATTAGCAAACCGCCAAAAAACATTAAGATCTAACATAAGTCGAGACCAAAAGAAAATGGAAAAAATGAGTATAGGCTCAGCAAAACAAAAATTTGAAGTAACACTAAACAAATACAGGCTTGAGCTTGAGCTTGTAAACAAAAGAATTGATGAACTTAAAAAGCAATAGGTTTTTTGATTTGCCATCAGGGCAGCACCTCTTGACGGAGATGGAACCGCTGCCCGGCGGCAATTCATTTTCAAAATACTTGACCGCCCACTACCAAAAAATTGAAAATGTAAAGAAAGACATTACCAGGCTTCCGGAAGAAGAGGAGTTTTTCTTTTTACAAACAGGAAAGCAATTTAACGCATTCACCTTCATCCCTTTTGTATTGTTACACCAAAATGCTCGCCGCTTAATGGCGGTTACATACAGCATTAACAAAAGGGTGATAGAAGCCTTAGTTGATTTGCACCGCACCGGTAAAGTGGATGAAATAACGCTTTGTGTTAGCGACACGATGCTCAAGAGAAATCCGGTAACGACAGATCTGCTCGCAGCAGTAAACCGCGAATATGCAAACATTAACGTGTTATTTGCCTGGGTTCACGCCAAAGTGTGCCTTATAGAAACCGCCACCGCCCACTACGTAGTAGAAGGTAGTGGCAATTGGAGCGAGAACGCGGCCCACGAGCAATATACTTTTGCAAACAGCAAAGGGCTTTTCACATTTAGAGAAAAGCTTTTAACAGAAACAGAGATAAGATATACCGTCAGCAATGGCGAAATAGTTGAGATATGAGTATCACCATCCACATAGACGCAGAAATGCTAGAGCAAATTGAGCAAATGTCAGCTTGTGCATATACGTATGAAGAGATGTCCATTTATTTACAGCTACCCAAAAAACTATTTATTGAAGAAGCTAAACTCAAAGACTCAGATATTTGGACAGCAATACAGCGTGGCAGGTTAGCAAGTGAATTTGACATATTGAGTAAACTGCAAGCCAACGCCGCCAGCGGCAACATCACTGCCGCCCAGCAATTTATAAAAATGAGAGACGACAAGGAATCAGAAAATATAAAAGCACGCATTTTTTATGGCGAAAATTAGCGATATAAAAGATATAGACCTCGATCATATCTATGAGTTTATGGAAGGTGGCATTTCAAAAGAGATGCCCCAAGACGTGGCAGACTATCTTGAAATGATGGACAAGGTGCGCGGTATGCGCTTGCGCATAGACAAATGGGCATCAAAAGACGCCATAGTAAGTCATTTAATTAAAATAGATGGGCTTTCCTACTACCTAGCTAACAAGCTATACAATCAAGCGGTGGAGTTCTTTTATTGCGACAGCAGCATAAGCAAAGCAGCGTGGCGCAACGTATATGCAGAACAAATGGAAAAAGTAATCTCATTTGCCATAGCAATGATGAAAGATGCCACAGATGCCGCAAAAGTAGGCAGGATGATTTTAGACATGGCAAAAATTCGCCAACTAGACCAGCTCGACATAGAAGAGCTTCCGCAGGAATTATTTGACCGTCCATTTAAACTCTATACTATAAATCCAGAAGACTTAGGCCTTCCTGGAATAAATCGCCACAAACTAGCACAGTTTATTGACAATTTAGAAGACATGAGCGAGGCCGAAAAAGACATCATTAGACGTGAAGCCCGCATATTACCACTTAAAGTATTTCCCACAGATGACGAAAATCCACGCAAAAGCGGATAGCCCCGGAGTAGAAGGCAGATATAGTACGTATGTAAAGCAAATGATAGACCTTATAGGCCCCAAACATTTGCGCCTAGTGGCTGGTCGTGGAATGACCAAAACCACAGACGTTATTGCAGATAGGTCTATAGAAGTTTGTTATGATATGCCGCGAAGTCTTCAGGCGTTTGTGAGCGATACCTTTGTAAATGCCAGAACAAATATTGTTCCCACCTTAATTGAAGGATGGCGCGAGTATAAAGGATGGATAGAAGGCAAGCATTATGTAGTAGATGAGCGTCCGCCGTCTTTTTTTGGAATACCATACAAGCCGGTTACCGCATTTAAAAATACTATTACAGTTTTTAACGGATGTACATTTCTAATAGGTTCGTTAGATCAGCCCTCCGGTTTAGCAGGAAACTCCTTCCAGCATGTATATGGAGATGAAGCTAAATATTTAAACAAAAAAAAGCTCGATGTGATAATGCCCGCTTTGCGAGGATATAATAAATTTGCACACAGTCCATACTATCGAGGCACAACCTTCACTACTGATTTGCCCAATTTAACAAAAAACGATTATGATTGGATCCTGGACGCCGAAAAACAAATGGACCTGGAACAAATAAAAACCTGTCTTGCAGCCGGGATGGTTTTAAACGAAATCAATCACGATATTTACCGCGCTTACATTAAAAAAGACAATGCCGCTTTAATAAAAGCCAAAAAACGCCGCGAGCTTTGGAAAGTGCGTTGGGTGAAAGCTCGAAAAGAAAGCACCTTTTTTTATGTGGTAAGCAGCCTTGCTAATGTGGACATGCTCACACCAGGTTATATTTATGATGCCTTGAAAAATTTAGGCTGGGAAGAATTTAAACAAAGCGTTCTTTCCTTTAAATCAAGCTTGGAGGACGGCGATAAATTTTATATTGGACTTGATAAAGAGCATTTCTATAAAGACGGATTAAACGAAACCTATTTGCGAAGCTCTGGCATCAAAGATCAGGACACAACCAATAACAGCCAAATGCTGCGTCACATAGATCACAATGCGCCACTGGACGTGGGCATTGATTTTGGGAAAATGATTTCTTTAAGTATTGGGCAGCACCAAGGCGATACCTACCGTATTTTAAAATTTATGTTTGTTTTGGCGCCAGACAGCAGCAAGGAAATTGCAGAAAAATTTATTCTTTTTTTTTATCCCCACCAAGACAAAAGAATTAAGATGTATTATGACCGCAGCGGCAACCAATATGAAAGCAGCGGACGTTCTTGGGCTCAAGAAATAAAAAACCACCTTGAACTCACAGAAACAAACAGCCGCACCGGATGGACCGTAGAGTTAATGAGCCGCGAGCAGGGCAACATTCTGCAAAGTGAAGAGTATTTTTTTATGAAACAAATAACGCAAGGCACTAACCCCGATTTACCAAAGCTTCAAATAGACTTTTACCAATGTAGAGAGCTTAAAAGCAGTATGGAAAGTACCAAGCTCATTCAAAAAAAAGACACCCGCACAGGCCACACCATCATTCATAAAGACAAAAGCAGTGAGAGCCTACCCCTTCATAAGCTTCCAATGCACAGCACAAACCCCAGTGACAGCGCAAAATACCTGTTAATGCGTAAGGATTGGGTAAAAACCTCAAGAAGAGATAGAATTGAAATTTTCACTTCTTTGGAGGGGATATAAACGTTAAAGTTTTATGTATTTAATCGAATTTATATATTATTACTTGCACACAAGCAAGCAAAGATATATTTTAGCAGTATCAAATTAAACATAAAAGCTCCCGCGCAGGAATTAAAACACGGCAAAATTATTATGAAAACTTTCCTTACAGACCACAAATTCCTTAATTTAGAAAACGTAAAACTCATTAATTCTGGCGATGTAGTTCGTTGGAAATTTTCAACACAGTTAAATGGAGTTAAAGACGAAACGGTAATTTATCACGGAGTTGTAGACCACTCGGTAAATAGCTATTGGAAAGATGTTAATAGAACAGAAGAACGTCTTGTTCCTTCAATAGATTGCACTTATGAAAGCCCATCTTTTGGCCGTCAAAAATGGGCACACACAAGAGAAGATGTTTTTTGGTTTACAATCTGGACTAACGGCTATAATTTATTAAGAGTAATTTCAGTAAA
>CAZTIE010000001.1:0-11727 GCA_964613645.1 uncultured Verrucomicrobiales bacterium | reverse complement strand
TTTGGTTTACAATCTGGACTAACGGCTATAATTTATTAAGAGTAATTTCAGTAAATGATAAGTCTTGGGACTCCATTCTTGACGAAAACGGACTAAACAGAAAATCAGAACAAGAGCAAGAGTCTGAGCAACTTCAAGAAAAAGTGGATAGTTTAATTAAAATTAGCAACCCAATAAATTGTATAAAATCAGACTACGAACAAGTACATCAATTATCTGCTTTACCTAAAGGGTTTGATGTAATAGAGGCCGCATATCTTAGCGTTACTTCGGCTATTTCAAATGTTTTGCGACAAGAAGCTTATTTAACCACAAACAAAGACCACTCAATATCAAAAACGGATTTCCAGCTTCCTCTTTTAGGTATAAAAATATATGTGCCCACGGGAAGGCACGAAGGAGTAATGTATATATTTTTATTACCAGAACAAGACCTTGACAGTTTAAAGAAAGAGTTACAAAAAAGAGCTCTAGATGCTGGAAAGCTAATAGAAGACGGTTTTTGTAAAGGGGGTATTCAAATATGATAACTCGATGCTACTCAGTGAGATTGGAATTTATGATTCCAATCTCACCTAAGTGCTGGAAAGCCACGGCGTTTGACGGAAGCGAAGCCCTTATACCAGACTCACAATATTTTGGGCAAGACCATGACGTTTTAAAAAGCGAAGCGCATTGGATAAGCGCTTGGATACTCGAAAAAAAAGACCTACAATATTCCTCTAAAAAATGGACTAACTTTTCTAAAGCAGGAAAAAATATCGGGCAAATTGAATTTACGCACCACACTCCAAAAAAAATAAGCGGGGAAGTGATCCACGATAAAAATTTAGAGCGATGATGCTATCCCAACAAACCGAAGCGGTAACCAAATTGGAACAATTCAAAGTTGGCGCTTTGTTCATGGAGCCAGGAACCGGCAAAACTCGTGCGGCTTTAGAATTGATAAAGCCCCTGAACAGTGATTGCATAGTTTGGTTCACACCGTTTCAAACAAAGGAGAACCTAAAGGAAGAGCTACAAAAATGGAATGGCAATAATATTGATGTTGTGGGGATTGAAAGTGTTCAGAATAGTGATCGTTTGTATCTGGACATTACTCATAGATTAATGAATGCCATAAACCCTGTGCTTATTGTGGATGAAAGCCTGAAAATCAAAAACAGCGATGCCAAGCGCACCCAACGATTAATTACGCTGAGTAATTTAACCGAATACAAACTTATTTTAAATGGCACTCCAATCAGCAAAAGCCTGCTGGATCTTTGGGCACAAATGGAATTTCTTTCGCCTACTATTTTAAATATGAACGAAACCCAATTTAAAAATAGTTTTTGCGAGTACAAAACAATGACGGTTAGAAAGCCCGGCTCTTACAGGATCCGATCCAAAGAATGGATCATTAAATACCACAATTTGGAACACCTGTACAAATTAATTGAGCCTTATGTGTATGAATGCAGTTTGGATTTGCAAATTGGAAAACAACAAATCGAAGTTCCTTTTGAATTGCAGGAAGAAGAAAAAGCGGAACACGAAAGGATCATCGATAAAGTTTTGAGCAATGAATGGTTAATGGCCAAGCCTAATTTCTTTCTGGAGTTGACCCAAAAATTGCAAAACAATTACTCCAGGACAAAAGAAAAGTTTGATTTTGTCCGGGAAATCTTGTCAAAAAATGACAAGTCGAAAGTGTTGATTTTTGCCAAATACATTGAAACCCAAAACTTGCTTAAAAAAACATTTGCTGACGTGAAAATATTGAGCTATCAAAAGCACAGTTTCGGGCTTAATTTACAAGCGTACAACAGAACCATTTTTTTTGACAAAATTTGGGATTACGCATTGCGAGAGCAAGCGGAAAGGAGAATTTACAGAACCGGACAAACAGACGATTGCATTTTCTACGATCTCACCGGAAATGTTGGCCTTGAAAAAATGATAGATGCGAACATCAACAAAAAATCAAACCTGTTGCGGGAGTTTAAAACACTGAGTTTAGAAGAATTTAAAAAAGCGGTATTATGAATGTTTATGAATTGGCAGTCCAACGCATTGAAATCCTTTTCAAAGAATTCGACAATATTTACGTTTCTTTTTCAGGAGGAAAAGACAGCGGCGTGACGCTTAATTTGGTGGTAGATTATATGCGGAAAAACAACATCACCAAGAAAATTGGCGTGTTTCACATAGATTATGAGGCACAATACCAAATGACCACAGATTATGTGGATGAAGTTTTAAATTCCAACCAAGACATCTTTGATGTTTATCGAATTTGCCTTCCATTAAAATCCCAATGCGCAACTTCTATGTATCAAAGTTTTTGGTATCCTTGGGAAAAATCAAAGCAGGAAATTTGGGTGAGGGAAATGCCGGAAAACGGAATTAACGAAGATAATCACAACTTTGATTTTTGGAAACCCAAAATGAGCGATTACGAATTTCAGGAAAAGTTCAGCGCCTGGTACCACAAAAAAATGAAAGCAAAACGCACCGCTTGCCTTGTGGGAATACGGACGCAGGAAAGTTTGAACCGGTGGCGCGCTATCCATTCAGACAAAAACTACAAAAATTTTGAAGGCAATAAATGGACTAAAACAATTGCCAGAAATGTGTATAACGCATATCCTGTTTACGACTGGCTAACGTCTGATGTTTGGGTGGCAAACGCGAAATTCAGGTGGGAATATAACACGCTGTACGATTTGTATTACCAGGCGGGAATTGGAATTGAACAAATGCGGGTGGCAAGCCCGTTCAATGATGCAGCTTCGGCAAGCCTGAAACTTTACAGGGTGATAGATCCCAATAACTGGGCTAAGATGGTAGGCCGTGTAAATGGCGTAAACTTCACCGGCTTGTATGGAGGTACCACCGCAATGGGCTGGCAAAATATCAAGTTGCCACCAAACCACACCTGGGAGAGTTATATGCACTTTCTTTTAAACACGCTCCCGGAAGAATCAAAACAAAATTACCTTTCAAAACTGGAAACTTCCATTAATTTTTGGAAAGAAAAAGGCGGGGTTCTTTCAAAAGAAACCATTAAAAAACTTAAAAAAGCCGGAGTTAAAATTAAAGTCGAAAAAGAAACAAATTACAAAACCGATAAACTCCCGGTGAGGATGGAGTATCTGGATGATATCGATATTTCAGAAGCAAAAGAAATCCCCACGTTTAAAAGAATGTGCATCTGCATTATGAAAAATGACCATTTGTGCAAGTATATGGGTTTTTCGCTCACTAAAAATGAGATGCAAAGACGGAAAAATGTAATCCAAAAATATAAAGGAATATTATGAAAAGTCCAGTTTACAGCATTGAGTCTGTGCCTATCGAAAAAATTCAGGCAAATATGTACAATCCCAACGCGGTTGCGCCGCCTGAAATGAAATTGTTGTACCAATCCATAAAAGAAGACGGCTACACAATGCCCATTGTTTGCTATTATTTGCCCGATGAAGGCAAATATGAAATAGTGGATGGGTTCCACCGCTATATGATCATGCGGGATCATAAAGATATTCATAAAAGGGAAGGTGGAAAATTACCCGTATCGGTTATTGAAAAAGATTTGTCAAACAGAATGGCATCCACCATTCGACACAACAGGGCGCGCGGTACGCACTCTATTCAATTAATGACACATATTGTTTCTGAACTCACAAAAGCAGGAATGAGCGATGCCTGGATATTGAAAAATATAGGAATGGACGCAGACGAATTGTTGCGTCTGAAACAATTATCAGGAATTGCAGAACTGTTTAAAAATAAAGAATTTTCAAAAAGTTTAGAAAAATAAAAAGTATGGAAGCAAATAAAACGAGCCCCGAACACTGGAAAGTATTTGTGCTTATACTAAAAAACACAGCCGAGCAAAAAGATATTTCTAATTATGAAATAGCAAAACAAACAGGCTATTCAGAAAGCACAATTCATCGAGTCTTTAAACTTGAGTTTTGCCCAAAGCTTCAAATATTTATTGATATTATGAGAGTTCTAGAGTTGAATGTTTTTTTTGAAACAAGAGACAGCCAAACAAAGCTTAACGCTGCATTTGAAAAAGCAATGGATCAAATGGGTAGAAGACCTGAACAATTGCCCAAAAATTAAAAGCCACGCGCAGCGAAAACGCCCACCGCCCGTTAGGGCGATTTTTGAGCGTTAAGATAAGGGGTTATAAAAATCCCTCGTCTGCAAAACTGTAATAAGCGTCTTCTGTTAAAATCAAGTGGTCAAGCACTTTAATATCTAACAGTTCCCCTGCGCTCTTTAACTTTTTAGTCAAAGATTTATCGGGGTCACTAGGCTTTAAAACTCCACTAGGGTGGTTATGTGCTAGTATCATTGCACAAGCATTTGCCTTAATGGCCCTTTGAAAAACAAGCCTAACATCTACTACAGTACCGGTAATTCCACCTTCTGAAATTTTAGAAACGCCCAATACTAAATTATTGTTATTCAACAGCATAATATAGAAGGCTTCATGATATTGCATGTGTTCTTGAAACGCTTGGCGTAAAATAGTATTTGCATCTTTAGAGCTTGTTATTTTGTGGTTTTCGGCATTAATTCTGCCGTAACTGTATCGTATTGAAATTTCCGCTATATCAAATAAGTTTCTTTCCATAGCTTAAAAAATATAGTCGTTAAAATCATTGTTTTCTGGTTCTGCCAGTTCCTCAAACTTTTTAGCTATTTCCATGGCTTTGTTAAACGCCTGGGCACATTGTGCCTTAAATAGCTTGTAGTCATTAAAATTAAACACGCAAGAAAGTCCTTTCTCCCGTAGAATTTTTTGTACTTGTTCATTAAGCAAAAAACACGTACTTTTGTCATTAGAAATTTTAGTAGTCATATCGCTGAAGTTTTTTTATTCCCTCTGTTTACGCCAATAAACAGGGGGTTTTGTTGTTAATAATACTCTAATTTACAAAGAAATAACACCATAGATAAGTAACAAACATTTACTTTTTATTTTAAACGTTTATACACGGTTATGCAAAAATAACTTAAAGTACCACCTACAAAAGTCCAAATTTACCCTACTAATTTAAAACCAAAAGTTACAACTATCTGAAAATTAACACGTAATCCCAAACAAAACGTAAAAGCGTTTTGTTTGGTTATCTTTTGACCCCGACCCGCTGACTTCCTAATGCGCAATTGCACGCCTTTTAAAAATGAGATATATGACCAACCCCACCCAACACGCCCACCCCACCCCAACCATATACATAGACCAACAACAATATAATACACACTAAAACAACAACATAAACAGACGCTGCATTTCAATTCCACGTCACACCATATCTAACAGTGTAGCCGTAACATTGTCTTATGAAGACCACACAGCTATACAAGGCACTCAACACAATGCGACAGCTAAGCAAGGGGAATGTTCCATTCTCGATATCCTTTGTGTCCTATAGCCAATCTAGTCATTCCACCAACGGACATAAAACAGTCAACAATGTAGTACTACGCACAGGCTTATCTAAAGACCACAGCGATAAAGCCATCTCGCTTATTGGATATACAGAATTGGAAACAGGAAACCATCGTTGGTTTTACCTTCCGCTATTAACTAAACTAAATGACACCCCAATATGATTGAATTCAATGGAGACACAGCTATAGTAAACGCCTACGACGTAGCGTTCACCTATGAAACCACCGAAAGCCCGAGGGAGTTTGATAAATACCGAAGCTCCGACCGAGAGCTAGATTGGACAGACGACGACTATCACATCGGTGATTACCGCATATACCCTTATGGTTCAGATAATAATTTACCAAAGTCCATTAAAGATGTAGTACAGACTAACTATATAGCTCCTGGTATACTAAAGAAGAAGTCCCAACTATTATGGGGCAAAGGTCCAAAGCTATACCGTGAAGAGTTTGACGAATCGAGCAACTTGGTTCGTAAGTATATCAACGACAAAGACATTGAGGATTGGATGCAATCATGGGACGCTGAGAGCTACATAAGCAAATGCAATGTAGATTACAGCCATATGGAAGGATGTTTCTCTAAGTTCTTTCAATCCAAAGGTGGTCGCATAGGCGCTCCATCAATAGCTAAGCTTGAACATGTTTCTATGAACAACGCGCGCTTAGCATCCTTAAAGGATTCAATAGATTTCACTCCCACGCACGGTATCGTTACTGATTGGGGGTTTAATAAAATTCAAGATTTAACCAAATTTAAAGCATATCCACTGTTTGATTATAACAATCCATTCAAGTCAAAGCACGCACTAATGTATAGCAACATGTACAGTTTCTGCTCAGACTACTATACTGTGCCCGATTTATACGGGTCAATGGAATGGCTTAAAAGAGGCACGGCAATCCCGTTAATTCTTAAAGCCCTAACAAAAAACGGCATTAATCCTAAGTATCACGTTACTTCTCCTGCTCATTTTTGGACAGAAAAAAGAAAAGAACTTAAGGATTGGTGTGCAGATAATAACAAGAAGTACGAAGAAAAAATGTTACAAGAGTATAAAACAGACTTCTTACGACAAATATCTAAAGTTCTTTCAGACGCCGAAAATACAGGAAAGTTTTGGCACAGCATTAAATATCTTGAAGTAGACAACACAAAAGTTCTCGAACACGGATGGGAAATAAAACCCATTGATCAAAACATTAAAGATTTTGTTCAAGCACAAATCACTATATCTGAGCACGCGAATAGACAGGCAGCAGCAGGAGTGGGTATGCACACAGCCCTAACCGGTTCCGGTGAAAGTGGAAGAGCAGACAGCGGCTCAGAACAACTTTACGCCCTTAAAAACTACCTCATTACGGGAATTGACATCCCAGAAATGATAGTATTAAAAGCAATAAATTACGCCATCAAAGCTAATTTCCCGAACAAAAACTTAAAACTAGGGTTCTACCACATCTCTCCACAACGGGAAGAAGACACAAGCAGCAATGATCGCATTAAAAATCAAGTGTAATGGATTTATTATTTGAAAAAACAGCAGGCCTTTTCGCCACAGAGTTTAAAAACGCACTTGGGTTTGTGGACGCAGACTTTAAATTTGCAAAGCTAAAACCACATATCGTTAGCGCAACTAACGATTTGATTAAGGTAATAGGCCTGCCCACCTACACACTCATACAAGGCGCATATGTTGCAGAAAATAAAACCCCTTTAGTAGAAAGAGCCCAAACAGCCATCTGTCTGCAGGCATATACATACTTCAGCAAAATCAACGATCTCTCTCACGGCCCCAATGGTCGGAAGATGCGCAACGACGAAAACCAAGCAAACCCTTTTGAGTGGATGACCATCAAGGCAGATGACGAACAACAACGATTAGCATACCGGTCCATTGACGACCTCATTACATACCTTGATGCAAACGAAGTTTCTTGGAAGACCTCAGATGCTTATAAAGAAACACATAAGTACCTCATTCGCAACGCTGCAGAGTTTAACAACTTTTACACAATCGACTCTCGCTTATTATTCCTTAAGCTTGCCCCTGGTATTGCCTTATGCGAAAAACGCAACATTATTCCCCGCATAGGAGACACCATTTACCAAAGCATCAAAACTAAAAGATTGGCAGGCACCCCCCTTTCAATAAACGAAGATTTGTTACTATCACAAATTCAGGAAGCCTGTGCATATTCCGCGCTCGCTTGGGGTCTGCCACGCCTGCAGCTTACCCTTTTTCCAGACGCCATAATGTATAGCATACGTTCAGAGCGATCATCTATTAGCGCAAGAAAAGCCGCCGAAGCTATGGAAGTGGACTCTATGTCACAGAAGTTTCAGAAGGATGCAGATTCCGCTTTACGCGAAATAGAAAAAACAATGACAAAACATTTTGCAATAGAATTATTAGCCCCAATCGAAACCCCTCAAGAAATCATTCCGCCGGGTTTCAAAAATTGCGACTCATTTATTGACACTTAAAAACAGCCCAACACTATGAAAATTATCAATGCAATCATCACCCTTTTTATAATCATCAAGCTTGCCGTTACAAAATTCTTCCGTAGGAGGTTTATCTCAAAAGCAAACCGCCACATGGAAAAACTCTTTAAGGAGCAATTTAAGCAACGAGTAGAGCTACGCCAAGACATCAACAACTTTTGGAGGGAATACTTTGGACTAGATGCTCGCTCCAAATTTATACCTAAAAAATTTAGAAATAGCGAAGAAGTAAAAGCCGCAACCATGGAAAAATTTAGCAATAGAATGGAAAGACTTAACGTCCAATATGACCACCTTTTTAAATAATGCAAGGATACCACACCATATCAATTCCCGATGCCGGACATATGCTATATATGCCCACAGAATTGGCATATTGCGACACAAACCAATATGTGGCATTTAATGAGCTGCTCTACAAGTGGAACGCAAACGAGATCTCTTATGAAGACCTGCGCATCCACGCCATTTACAAACTCCTCAATATTGAAAAGTCAACCATAAAACTCAACAGCATCGAGGAGCAAAACAAGCTTTCAAACATCTATGCACTTTCAGAACTAATTGACAGCTTTTTTGACGTTTCAGAAGAAAAATACACCGTTAAACTCAATTTCCAACACAACCCAATGGAAATTATCAAACCTATGTTTGATACTCACCACGGACCGTCCGATTACTTTAAAAACGTCACTTTTGGACAATATTTAGACGGACTAAACCTTTATTTTGAATATGCCACCCACAAAGAGGCACATTTACTTAATATGCTATTAGCCACCTTCTATTTACCCAAATACAATCCAGAAACCGTCGAAAAAGAGGCAAAAAAGCTAGAAAAATACCCTATTGGTTATGCCTACGGCATGTTTACCTTTTTTGGAGCTTTTCAACTATTTATTAATGACACACAAGTATCTTGGGAAGGAAAAACCATCGACTTAACTATTTTATATAAAGAAATAGGTCCCGAAGGCTACAAAAGTGACATTCCAAGCCTAGGGATGAAGTCTGTTGCATACCAACTCGCAGAAACAGGAGTTTTTGGTGATTATGAAAAAGTGCGCAACACGCCCCTTTGGGAAGTGATTTTGCGCCTCTATGATATGCGCAAGCGCGATATCGACAATTACAAACAAGAGCAAAAACTTAAAAACAAACAAAAATGAACCCAATCACTTGGTTAAAACAGTACACCCAAGAAATTCAAGAGCAAATCGCCGGACTTAACAAATGGCGTTGTGTGGTTGATGACAGCCAACTCATTCACTTCCTGAGTGAGCACCAGCAGTCAGACAATAACATATTAATGAGCGTGATACCAGACTTTGGCACACGCGCTAGAAACATAGACGATGCCCTTCTCACGCCTAGCACCGCATTTTATGTTTTAAAAAAGACAGACTACAGCGCCCAAAATCACGATGAGTTTTTAGATATATTCATAGAAACTTTTGACCAATGTCAGGACATTGTTATAAAAATACTCAACGATGCCACCTCAGGCTGTGAAGTTATACGATATGTAAAACCCGAAAGCATCACCATAACACCGGTGTGGGGCAAATCCTCCTGCAATGGATGGGTGATTAACGTAAACCTTGACTACCCATTATAATGGAAGCTCGCACTAACCGAAAAGCACTTGAAGACCGCTTCATACAACAAGTGCTGCGCGAAGAAGGTAACAAAATAAAAATAGAACAATTAAAGTTTATGAGCTCTCGCGGCTTCACCTCTACAGAGCTGCTCACAAAAATAAACACCGTAGTAAACAACACCACCCTGCAGCACACCCATTTAACGCGCCACCGTTTTATTGATATGAAAACCCGCAACACCCGCCAGGGCAAAATAAAAAAGAAAAACCACCCCATTCACAACCGCATACTCTTTGGCCATATGAACAACGTAGTCCGCCGCTTGTCATTTGGCTTTACAGAAGACGTAGTGGCACAAATTAAAGGAGAACTTGAAAATCAAAACTTTTAAAAACCTTTTTTTTAAAAAGAAAATTCTTACATATCTTAGGCAACTAACAAAAAAAAACTAAATAAGAAAGGAAAAATTAAAAAAATAAAAGAAGAATTTAAAAAAAATCAACAGCCTAAAAAACCACAGCAAAACACTCAAACTCGTTTTAAAAAGCTATCTCACATCCCCCGCTGCAGACGACACATCACACCGCACAGACATCATCTATCTGTTTCAGCACCTTAAAAAAATGTTGAAATAATCTCCAGATTAACTCCCCCTTCATTTAGTTTATTACATTTTTACTATATTTAAACCCCTAATCTTAAATATTAAATCAATGAAATCAGAAAAACCATTAACTTATCAAGAAGAATTAAAACAAAAAAGTAAAAAAAATTTTAATCACATGAGTTTTGATGATTTATCAAGTGAAGATGAAAGCACAAAATTAACTAGACTTCTATTTCTACAGCGTAGACAGGTTAATTTAATTGAGAGGATTTTAAAAAACGTTTTATTTTTCTTTTGGGTGTTTATAATATCATTTATTATATACTTTTTCAGTATAGCATTAGCAGGCTTGTAAAAGCTAATTATTTTTTCATATATTTGTCTTGTCACACGAAGCATTAATGAAAAAACAAAATTTTAATCTAGCCCAAGAGAGAACCGGTGCAAGTCCGGTCTACCCAATATCATTGATGTTGTGTGACTCCACTCTTGGGTGTTTAAAAAAAACATTATGTCACACAACATCAACAAACAAAAAATGGAGTTTTACCGCAACACCATTGACATCACCTCAAACGAAGGCATCGAGATAGACGCAGGATCTCTTTGGACGTTGCAAAACAATGAATTGACCCTTATAGATGACGATCAACACATCACAAACCCACTTACAAAAGCTTTTCAACCCGATACACGCATCTCTGAAGCATAACATCAAGCTAAAAGGCGTCCCGAGGACTATCGGGATGTCTTTTAGCGACTGTTGTGCGCCCCTACTCTTTTTAAAACAGTAAGAAACTTAATATTCTTACTGTTTTTTTATTACCAAACCCCAAAAATCCCACGTCACACCATTATTGTTTTCCCTGCCGTAACATTACACAAAACTTACGGCAATGGGAAAACCAATTCGCGATGAAGACGTACGATTCAACCTCATAATCAACGGTAATGAGGCACAAAAAGAATTACACAATCTAGAAACTCAAACCCGAAAACTCACCCAGCGAAACAAAGAGCTTGCCGCCGAAAAAACACGCTTGGAAGCCGCAGGCAAAAAAGAAACCGCCGCTTACAAAGCCAAAGAAACCGCCGCTTACAAAGCCATTACTGCAGAAATGCGCCAAAACAAAGCAGCTATCAAAGGCAACAAAGCCTCAATGCAGCAGCTTCAAAAGCAAATAGGCATTACAGGGCTCACTATGGGACAACTGCGCCAGCGAGCATCACAATTAAGACTACAACTTAATAATATGGTGCCCGGTTCTGCCCAATACATCAAGCTGCAAGCAGACCTCAAGGCCGTTAACACCCGCATATCAGAATTAAGCCTAAAAGCACGTGCCGCACAAGGAGGGCTTTCCTCATTAGCACAAGGCTTCAACAAATATGCATTAATGGCAGGCTCCTTCATCGCCGCAGGTACAGGGCTCGTTTTGTCTATGCAAAAAATGATTGACTTCAACGGCAAACTTTCAGACGCTCAAGCAGATGTTATGAAAACCACCGGTATGACCAAAGACGAAGTAGATAGTCTCACCAAGTCTTTC